>NZ_JBQCGC010000095.1:0-104883 GCF_051956055.1 Amnibacterium sp. | reverse complement strand
ACCACCGTGATGTACGCGAACAAGAAGATCAGCGAGCTCATGAAGGAGCGGCGCTCGATCTACAACCAGGTCACCGAGCTCACGAGCAGGATCAAGCAGGAGCAGCGCTTCCGCCGCTAGCCGCCGTCGGGCCTCGGATCGCTCTGCGCGCCTGCCCTGCGCGCCTCCGTGTGCTGCCCCGACGCTCAGTCTCTCGATCGACGGAGCGCTCGGTCGGATCTGGGACGGGGCGTCCATCGAGGACATCCGGAGGCTCGAGCGCGGCCCGCCCCGGGGCGTACACGAGGGGTCGGACATCGGTCGGCGCCGGCGCATCGGCCGCCGATCAGGGAGTTCTCCGTGGGCGGAGGAGGAATCCACCCCCATGTGAGGGATCTGTGGATAACTCCGGGCGGGTCCCCCGTCCGGGGCCCCCTCCCCCTGGGGCGATGTGGAGTCGGTCGGAACGCGTCAACATGGAGGCACCGAGGTGTCCGCCGTCCATCCGCACGGTTTCGACATCTGACAGGGATGTAGTTCCCGCTCGCCAGGCCGGTTGCACGGAGTTATCCACAGTGTGCACACCTGTTAAGAGTGTGATTGTCCTTCTCCTTCTCTCCTTCCCTCCACTCGATTCCGCGCTGTGGACACCGACCCCCGTCCGGGGCGCATCGGCGGGGAGCGCAGGACGCCTCACCCGCTAGCATGCTCAGCGACCTGACCGAAGGAGACGCCCGGCACGCCCTGGGGTCCAGAGGAACCGAGGAGTGCGACGGTGCGATTCCATGCGAACCGGGACGTCTTCAGCGACGCCGTCTCGTTCGCGGTCCGTCTGCTGCCGCAGCGCACCACGCTGCCGATCCTGTCGGGTGTGCTCATCGAGACGACCGAGGACGGGCTCTCCCTGTCCTCGTTCGACTACGAGGTGAGCGCGCGCGTCCGCATCGACGCCCAGGTGGAGGAGCAGGGGCGCGTCCTCGTCTCCGGCCGCCTGCTGGCCGACATCGCGAACCGCCTCCCCGGGGTCCCCGTCGAGGTGTCGACGCAGGACAACCGCGTGCTGGTCAGCGCCGGCAGTGCGAAGTTCACGCTGCTCTCCATGCCGGTGGCGGAATACCCGAGCCTCCCGGCGATCGGCGAGTCCACCGGGGTCGTCGCCGCCGGCACGTTCTCCGGAGCCATCGCGCAGGTCGTGGTCGCCGCCTCCCGCGACGACGTCACCCCGGTGATCACCGGCGTCCAGCTCGAGGCGACCGCGGGCGCGATCTCGCTGACCGCGACCGACCGCTACCGGGTCGCCGTCCGCGAGCTGCCCTGGAACGGCGACGCCGAGGAGCCGGTGAGCGCGCTCGTGCCCGCGCGGACGCTGCAGGAGGTCGGGCGCACCTTCGCCGGCAGCGGCGACGTCAGCATCGGCATCACACGCGGCGGCGACCGTGAGCTGATCGCCTTCGCGTCCGATCGGCGCACGGTGACCTCCCTCCTCATCAAGGGCAACTTCCCGCCCGTGAAGCGGCTGTTCCCGGACACGACCGAGCACTACGCGGTGATCGGCACGGCCGAGCTGGTCGAGGCGACGCGGCGGGTGCAGCTCGTGCTCGAGCGCGAGGCGGCACTGCGCTACTCGTTCTCGGCCGACGGCCTGACCCTCGAGGCGGCCGGATCCGAGCAGGCGCAGGCGTCGGAGCAGCTCGACGCGGTGCTCGCAGGCGACGACATCGTCGTGTCGCTGAAGCCGCAGTTCCTCCTGGACGGGCTCTCGGGTGTCCACACGGACTTCGTGCGAATCTCGTTCACGAAGACGGAGAACCCGAACAAGCCGGGCCCGGTGCTCATCACCGGCCAGAAGTCGCGGGAGGAGGTCGGCAACGAGGAGTTCCGCTACCTCCTCCAGCCGAACCTGCTGCTGCGCTGATCTCCGCGCGCCCGGCATACGACAGACGTGAGGACACCAGCATGAAGATCGGACTCGTCGGCCTGGGCAAGATGGGCAACAACATGCGCGCCCGGCTCAAGAAGGGCGGCGTCGACGTCGTCGGCTACGACACCAACCCGGCCGTGAGCGACGTGCCCGACTACGCCGCCCTGGCCGCGGCTCTGCCCGCACCCCGCGCCGTCTGGGTGATGGTCCCCGCCGGCCGCATCACCGATTCGGTGATCGACGAGCTCGCGAAGGTGCTCGAGCCGGGCGACCTCGTCATCGACGGGGGCAACTCGAAGTTCACGGACGACGAGAAGCACGCCGTGCAGCTCGACGCGCAGGGCATCTCCTTCATGGACGCCGGGGTGTCCGGCGGTGTCTGGGGCCTCGAGAACGGCTACGGCCTCATGGTCGGCGGCAGCGACGAGCAGGTCGAGCGCATGATGCCGGTCTTCGACGCGCTGCGACCGGAGGGACCGCGCGAGGAGGGCTTCGTGCACGCGGGCCCGGTGGGTGCCGGCCACTACACGAAGATGGTGCACAACGGGATCGAGTACGCGATCATGCAGGCGTACGCCGAGGGGTACGAGCTGCTCGCCGCCTCCGATCGGAAGATCGACGTCTCCGGGACCTTCCGCGCCTGGCAGCGCGGCACCGTCGTGCGGTCGTGGCTGCTGGAGCTGATGGTCCGAGCGCTGGACGCGGACCCGGAGTTCAAGGACATCGACGGCTATGTCGACGACTCGGGTGAGGGGCGGTGGACCCTCGAGGAGGCCATCGAGCACGCCGTGCCCATGCCGGCGATCAGCGCGTCGATCTTCGCGCGGTTCGTGTCCCGTCAGGAGCAGTCGCCCGCCATGAAGGCCGTCGCGGCGCTGCGGAACCAGTTCGGCGGCCACGCGGTCAAGGCCGCCGAGGTCGAGACCGCCCAGCAGATGCACCCGACCAAGCGGTAGTCCCCTTCCCGTTCACGGATCCGGAGGATCCGGCCTCCCGGTCCCGGATCCGTGAACAGGACGCCCCGCCATGCGCATCACCCGCCTCCAGCTCACCGACTGGCGCAACTACGCCGCCGCCGATGTCGCGTTCGGTCCTGGCGCGAACGTGCTCGCGGGCAGCAACGGGCAGGGCAAGACGAACCTCGTCGAGGCGATCGGGTTCCTCACCACGCTCGGCTCGCACCGGGTGTCGGGGGACGCGGCGCTCGTGCGGGCGGGCGAGGACGCCGCGGTGATCCGCGCGACGGTGACCGCCCTGGACCGCGAGGTGCTCGCGGAGGTGCTCATCAACCGGGTCGGCGCGAACCGCGCCCAGCTGAACCGGTCGGCCGTGCGGCCGCGCGAGATCACCAGGAACGTCTCGAGCGTGCTCTTCGCTCCGGAGGATCTGGGCATCGTCCGCGGCGAGCCCTCCGCTCGGCGCCGTTTCGTGGACGAGCTGCTCGTGCAGCGCACCCCGCGGCTCGCCGGCACGGTCGGCGACTACGAGAAGGCCCTCCGGCAGCGCAACGGGCTGCTGCGCGGCAGCCGCGGGCTCGTCGACACGGAGTCGCTCGCAGTGTGGGACGAGCGCCTCGTCACCACCGGGACCGAGCTGCTCGACGCGAGGACGGAGCTGCTCGCGGCGCTCGAGCCGCTCGTCGCCGAGCAGTACGCCGTCGTCGCGGGCGACGACCAGCGCGTCGCCATCGAGGCCCAGCGCACGGTCGACGAGGAGACGGAGGGCGGCACCACCGCCGAGCGGTTCGTCGCCGCGCTCGCGCGGGTGCGCCGCCGCGAGATCGAGCGCGGTGTCACGCTCGTCGGCCCGCACCGGGACGAGATCCTGCTGACCGTGAACGGGCTGCCGGCGCGCGGCTACGCGAGCCACGGGGAGTCCTGGTCGCTCGCACTCGCGCTGCGACTCGGGGCGGTGGAGCTGCTCCGCCATGCGTTGCCCACGGGCGACCCGATCGTCATCCTCGACGACGTGTTCGCGGAGCTGGACGAACGGCGCCGGCTGCGGCTCGCGGAGCGGGTGGCGAGGTATGAGCAGGTGATCGTCACCGCCGCCGTCGAGGCGGACATCCCTCCGGCGCTCGCCGGCCGGGTCACGAGGATCCGGGCCGGCCACGTCGAGAGCGGGGCAGGCACCGATCCGGCAGGATCGTCGTCGTGACCCTGCCAGGGCGCGCGGACGGCGCCGACGAGCCCCGGACCGAGGCCCAGCGGGTGTGGGCGCGGCTGCGGTCGGTGTTCGGCGCACCGAGGTCGCGTCGGCGCGTCCTCGGCGAGCGTCCGGGCAGCACGCCTTTCGCGAAGGGTCGCGATCCGCTCGCCGTGTCGTCGGTCCTCGACACCGTGACCGATTCGCTCGGGTGGCGCACCCCGCTCGCCCGGACGGATCTCGCGAGCGCCTGGAGATCGATCGCCGGGGCGGAGACCGCCAAGCACGCGGTGGTGGAGGGGTACGCGGACGGCGTGCTGCTCGTCCGCTGCGATTCGACCGCGTGGGCCACGCAGCTGTCGCTCATGCGCACGCAGATCAGCGAGCGCATCGCGAAGGACTTCCCCGACGCGGGCGTCGACTCCCTCCGGTTCCTGGGGCCCAACACCCCCAGCTGGAACCACGGTCCGCGCTCCGTTCCGGGCCGCGGTCCGAGAGACACCTACGGCTGACCCGATCGCGGGTGGTTCGAGGCGGTCGCCCAGGGGTGGCGCAAGCGGTCGTGTGCCGCCGGATCGCCGCGTGTCGGCGCTTCTCGCGGGTGATTCGGTCCCCGCGCCGATTCTGAGCCCGCAGAATGGCGAATCCGGCCTCGGGGACGGCCGCCGCACGGTAGACTCGGACGGTTACCGATGACGGGAGTACGGATCAGTGACGAGCGACGCGAACGGGTCCATCGACGGCGAGACGAACGACGTGACGGATCCGGTCGACGACCTCGGTCCTGAATCCTCCGCACCCCAGCAGGCGGCCGGCGAGCCGCTCGCCGCGGTGGACGACGATGCGGAGGGCAGCCGCCGCCGCGCGGCCGCCGGCGACGACTACGGCGCCGGGTCCATCCAGGTGCTCGAAGGGCTCGAGGCCGTCCGCAAGCGGCCGGGCATGTACATCGGCTCCACCGGTCCCCGCGGCCTGCACCACCTCGTCTACGAGATCGTGGACAACGCGGTCGACGAGTCGCTCGCGGGCTACTGCGACCACATCGACGTGCGCATCCTCGCCGACGGCGGCATCCGCGTCGCGGACAACGGCCGCGGCATCCCGGTCGACGTGCACCCCGTCGAGGGGCGCTCGACCGTGGAGGTCGTCCTCACGGTCCTCCACGCGGGCGGCAAGTTCGGCGGCGGCGGATACGCGGTGTCCGGCGGCCTGCACGGCGTCGGCAGCTCGGTGGTCAACGCGCTCTCCCACAAGCTCGACGTCGAGGTGCGGCGTCAGGGGCACGTGTGGCGGCAGTCCTACACCGACGGCGTGCCCAACGCGCCGCTGAAGGAGGGGGAGGAGACCAGCGCGACCGGCACCACCGTCGCGTTCTGGCCCAACGCCGAGATCTTCGAGTCCGTCGACTTCGACTACGAGACGCTGCGCACCCGGTTCCAGCAGACCGCGTTCCTCAACAAGGGGCTCACGATCGCGCTGACGGACGAGCGCGCGAGCGAGCCGGTCGAGGGCGAGGCGGAGGCGCCCGAACTGCGCTCCCACGTGTTCCGCTACGACCGCGGGCTCGTCGACTACGTCGAGTACCTGAACAAGTCGAGCGCCAAGAAGGCCGAGCCGGTGCACGAGGGCGTCATCGCCTTCGACTCGGAGGACAGGGAGAAGGTGATCTCGCTCGAGGTCGCCATGCAGTGGACCGGTGCGTACTCGGAGAGCGTGCACACGTTCGCCAACACGATCAACACCCACGAGGGCGGCACCCACGAGGAGGGGTTCCGCGCGGCGCTCACCGGGCTGATCAACCGGTACGGGCGTGAGAAGGGTTTCATCAAGGAGAAGGACGAGAACCTCACGGGCGACGACGTCCGCGAGGGCCTGACCGCCGTCATCTCGATCAAGCTCGGCGAGCCGCAGTTCGAGGGCCAGACGAAGACGAAGCTCGGCAACACCGAGGCGAAGCCGTTCGTGCAGCGCGTGGTCACGCAGGAGCTCACCCACTGGTTCGAATCGAACCCGAACCAGGCGCGGGACATCGTGCGCAAGGGCATCCAGGCCGCGACCGCGCGTCTCGCCGCGAGGAAGGCGAGGGACGCGACCAGGAAGACCGCCCTCGACCGCGCCTCCATGCCGGGCAAGCTCAAGGACTGCCAGACCCGGGACGCGTCGAAGGCGGAGATCTTCCTCGTCGAGGGCGACTCGGCCGGCGGCTCCGCGGTGCGCGGTCGGAACCCGGAGACCCAGGCGATCCTGCCGCTGCGGGGCAAGATCCTGAACGTCGAGAAGGCGCGTCTGGACAAGGCGCTCGGCAACGCCGAGGTGCAGGCCATGATCACGGCCTTCGGCTGCGGCATCGGCGAGGACTTCAACCCGGAGAAGGTCCGCTACCACAAGATCGTGCTGATGGCCGATGCGGACGTCGACGGCCAGCACATCACCACGCTGCTGCTGACGCTCGTGTTCCGGTTCATGCGACCCCTGATCGAGCTGGGTTACGTCTACCTCGCGCAGCCGCCGCTGTACCGCCTGAAGTGGAGCAACGCGAAGCACGAGTACGTGTTCAGCGACCGGGAGCGGGACGCCCTGCTCGCGGACGGCCTCGCCTCCGGCAAGCGCATCCCGAAGGAGAACGGGGTGCAGCGGTACAAGGGGCTCGGCGAGATGGACTTCTCGGAGCTCTGGGACACGACGATGGACCCCGAGACGCGGACGCTCCGCCAGGTGACGCTCGAGGACGCCGCCGCCGCGGACGAGATCTTCGCGACGTTGATGGGCGAGGACGTCGAATCCCGCCGCAACTTCATCCTGCAGAACGCGAAGGACGTCCGCTTCCTCGACATCTGAGTTCTGAAGGGGTTTCTGCTGGCCGGAGGCCCGCAGAAACCCCTTCAAAACGCACGCGCGCAGCGCCCGAGCACCACCGATAAGGACTTCTGATGGTTGACAACATCGAGCAGGTCGACCTGCAGCTCGAGATGCAGCGGTCGTACCTCGACTACGCGATGAGCGTGATCGTGGCGCGGGCGCTGCCGGAGGTGCGGGACGGCCTGAAGCCGGTGCACCGCCGCGTGATCTACGCGATGTACGACGGCGGTTACCGCCCGGACCGCGCGTTCTCGAAGTGCGCCCGCGTGGTCGGCGACGTGATGGCGCAGTTCCACCCGCACGGGGACTCGGCGATCTACGACACGCTCGTCCGGCTGGTGCAGGACTGGAGCCTCCGCTACCCGCTGGCGCTCGGGCAGGGCAACTTCGGATCGCCGGGCAACGACCCCGCCGCCGCCCCCCGCTACACCGAGACCAAGATGGCGCCGATCGCCATGGAGATGGTCAGGGACATCGACGAGGACACCGTCGACTTCCAGGACAACTACGACGGTCGGACGCAGGAGCCGGTCGTGCTGCCGGCGCGGTTCCCGAACCTGCTCGTGAACGGCGCCGCCGGCATCGCGGTCGGCATGGCGACGAACATCCCGCCGCACAACCTGCGCGAGGTCGCCGCTGCCGCCCTGTGGGCGCTCGACAACCCCGACGCCACCCGCGAGGAGCTCCTCGCCGGCCTGATGGAGCGGGTCAAGGGGCCCGACTTCCCCACCGCGGCGACGATCCTCGGGACGCGCGGCATCCAGGACATGTACCGCACGGGCCGCGGCTCGATCACGATGCGCGGCGTCGTGAACGTGGAGGAGCTGCAGGGGCGCACCTGCCTCGTCATCACCGAGCTGCCGTACCAGGTCAACCCCGACAACCTCGCCGACAAGATCGCGACGATGGTCAAGGAGGGACGGATGGCCGGCATCGCCGACATCCAGGACCACTCCTCCGGCCGGACGGGTCAGCGCCTCGTGATCGTGCTGAAGCGCGACGCGGTGCCGAAGGTCGTGCTGAACAACCTGTACAAGCACACGGAGCTGCAGCAGAACTTCGGCGCGAACATGCTCGCGCTCGTCGACGGCGTGCCCAGGACCCTCGCCCTCGACGGGTTCATCTCCGCGTGGATCGAGCACCAGCTCGAGGTCATCCAGCGCCGCACCGCGTTCCGCCTCCGGAAAGCGGAGCAGGACGCGCACATCCTGCGCGGCTACCTCAAGGCCCTCGACATGCTCGACGAGGTCATCGCCCTCATCCGGCGCTCGCCGACGCCCGACGACGCGCGCACCGGCCTCATCGACCTGCTCGAGGTCGACGAGGTGCAGGCGAACGCGATCCTCAGCCTCCAGCTGCGGCGCCTCGCCGCCCTCGAGCGGCAGCGGATCATCGATCAGGCCGCCGAGCTCGAGCGCCTCATCGCCGACTACAAGGACATCCTCGCGAAGGTCCCGCGGCAGCGCGCGATCGTCGCCGAGGAGCTCACCGAGATCGTCGACCGCTTCGGCGACGACCGGCGCACGCAGATCCTCGCCGGCTACGACGGCGAGATGAGCGTCGAGGACCTCATCCCCGAGGAGGAGGTCGTCGTCACGGTCACCCGCGGCGGCTACATCAAGCGGACGCGGAGCGATCAGTACCGCTCCCAGCGGCGCGGCGGCAAGGGCGTCCGCGGTGCGCAGCTGCGCGCGGACGACGTCGTCGACCACCTGTTCGTGACCTCGACGCACCACTGGCTGCTCGTCTTCACGAACGCCGGCCGCGTGTACCGGGTCAAGACCTACGAGGTGCAGGAGAGCGCGCGGGACGCGAAGGGTCAGCACATCGCGAACCTCCTCGCGATGCAGCCCGACGAGCGCGTCGCCCAGATCCTCGACATCCGCGACTACACCGTCGCCCCGTACCTCGTGCTCGCGACGCGGGGCGGCCTGGTGAAGAAGACCGCGCTCGCCGAGTACGACACCAACCGCACGGGCGGCATCATCGCCATCAACCTCCGCGAGGGCGACGAGCTCATCCAGGCGCTGCTCGTCGAGGAGGACAGCGACCTCCTGCTCGTCTCCCGCAAGGGGATGTCCATCCGGTTCACCGCCTCCGACGAGTCGCTCCGGCCCATGGGCCGCAGCACCTCCGGGGTCATCGGCATGCACTTCCGGGAGGACGACCAGCTCCTGGCCGCCCGGGTCGTCAGCGACGAGGGCTTCGTGTTCGTGGTCACCGAGGGCGGATTCGCGAAGCGCACCGCGGTCGACCAGTACCGCGTGCAGGGCCGCGGCGGCCTGGGCATCAAGGTGGCCAAGCTGCAGGAGGCGAGGGGAGACCTCGCCGGCGCCCTCATCGTCGACGAGACCGATGAGGTGCTCGTCGTGCTGGAAAGTGGCAAGGTGGTGCGCTCGAACGTATCCGAGGTTCCTTCGAAGGGCCGCGACACGATGGGTGTGGTCTTCGCGCGGTTCGCCGCGGATGACAGAATCATCGCCATTGCCCGCAACAGCGAGACGATCGTTGAGGAGAACGCAGCAGATGAGCTCGGTGAGGACTCCCAGTCGACCGTCGGAGACGGGTCCGAAGGATAGCGTGGCGGACAAGTTGTCCGACAAGACGCCGCACACGGCGCAGACGAAGCAGGTCCGCCTGAAGCTCGTCTACATCGACTTCTGGTCCGCCGTGAAGTTCTCGTTCCTGATCGCCGCGGCGATCGGCATCATCATCGTCGTCGCGGTGCTGCTGATCTGGACGGTGCTCGCCTCGACCGGCGTGTTCACCCAGATCTCCACGCTGCTCCAGGACGTGTCCGGGCAGAGCACCCTCACGGTGAGCAACGTCGTCTCGTTCGCGCAGGTGATGGGCTTCACGCTCGTCATCGCCGCGCTGAACGTGGTCGTCGGCACCGTGCTCGGCGCGATCGCCTGCGTGCTCTACAACCTGTCGGTGCGGATCACGGGCGGCATCCTCGTCGGATTCAAGAACGGCTGAGCGGCCTGGTACGCTCTTCTGCGGCCCGATGCGGCCACTCGGGGCTATAGCTCAGGCGGTTAGAGCGCTTCGCTGATAACGAAGAGGTCCCAGGTTCAAGTCCTGGTAGCCCCACTGTGTTTCTGGTAGCCCCACTGTGTTTATTGTCCCGCCGCTGCCGCCGCGGCGGGACTGCCGTACCGGCGGGCCTGAACGGCCCGCTCGGCTGACGGCGTGATCGATCGGTTTCTTGCCGAGGTCCGGTTCTGCGTCGCCGCTGCCGCCGCGGCGGGACTGCCGTACCGGCGGCCCTGGACGGGCCGCTCGGCTGACGGCATGATCGGTCCGCTTCTCGCTGAGGTTCGCGTCGGCGTCGGCTTCCGTGCTGCCGCGGCGGGACTGCCGTACCGGCGGGCCTGAACGGGCCGCTCGGCTGACGGCATGCTCGTTCGGCTTCTTGCCGAAGTCCGGTCTGCCGCCGCGGCGGGACTGGCGTACCGGCGGGCCTGGACGGCCTCTGGCGGTGGCTGCTCGTGCTGCGGGCCGGTTCGCCTAGGCTGGTCTGCGGAAGATCCCTTCGGGGGCTTAGCTCAGTTGGTAGAGCACCTGCTTTGCAAGCAGGGGGTCAGGGGTTCGAGTCCCCTAGTCTCCACAACCCCTCGACCGGCGCACCCCATCCGGTGGTCGAGGTGCGAGCGCAGCGAGCCGCGAGACCCCCCTCCCCGAGCGCACGCCCGCTTCGTCAGGGCCCCCCAACGAGTGCCGCCCGCCCGAGGGACGTGAGCGCGGATTATGGGGGCACCGCCCGTCGATCCGCGCGGTACCCGCACGTGGATTCGTGCAGATCGCGATTCCGCCCGTCCGCGCGGCGTGTCGGCCTGCCACAGTCCGGTGACGCGGAGCGCGAGGGGCGCTCCGCGTCGCGGACACATGGGGGATCGCATGCGGAAGACGACTCGCCGGCTCGGCCGGCTGTCCGGCCTGATCGCGGCCGGGGTCGCGATCGTCGGCACGGGGAGCGGTGTGCTCGCCGCGTCCTACTCGGCCTTCAGCAGCACGACGCAGAACGCCGCGAACTCCTGGAACACCGGGTCGGTCGCACTGACCAACGACACGGCGTCCGCGATGTTCAGTGGCACCAACCAGCAGCTGAGCGCCACCGGGACCAAGTGCATCACGGTCACGTCGAACGGGACCCTGGCCAGCACCGTCCGGCTGTACAGCACGAGCTACTCGGACACGAACTCGCTCGGGCAGCACATCGTGCTCACCATCAACGTCGGCTCCGGTGCGACGGACGCGAGCTGCACCGGGTTCGCCTCCGCGGGGAACCTGTACACCGGCACCCTCGCCGGCTTCAACGGCGCACCGCACCAGAACTTCGCGAACGGGCTCGCGACGGGGTGGACCCCGCAGAGCTCCGGGAGCGCGCCGGAGTCGAAGCAGTTCCAGTTCGTGTGGAGCTACGACTCGACCGCACCGATGAGCTCGACCGCGACCGACACCTTCACGTGGGAAGCGCAGGGCAGCTAGTCGGCTCGTCCCGGCGGCGCGGGCCGTCGCACCGCGGGGACGAGCAGCCGGTTCTCCCCGACGGCGTGGCGTGGCTCGTGCTGGTCGTCACCGTCGTCTCGCGGAGCGTGCTGGCGACGATCGTGGCGCTGCTGCTGTGGAGCGTGCTGCCGAACCTCGTGGGGCTCCCGACCACCACGGTCATGTCCGGGTCGATGGCCCCGCGGCTCATGGTGGGGGACGCCGTCGTGGTACGCCACGTGAGCGGGTCGGAGCTCACCCGCGGGCAGGTCCTGCTCGTCGACGATCCGGACCGCCCCGGGCGGCTCCGGCTCCACCGCCTCGTGGCCGTGCAGGACGACGGCCGACTGGTCACCAAGGGGGATGCGAACCGCTCGCGCGACTCGTCGACGGTCGACATCGGCGCGGTGCACGGAGCCGCGTTCCTGCGCATCCCGTACGCGGGCCTGCCGAGCTACTGGCTCCGCACGGGCCGGCCCCTGCCCCTGATCGGCCTCGGCCTGCTGGTCCTCCTGCTCGCGGGCGGCGTCCGGCTCGGTCGACTGCTCGAGGACGAGGAGGACCGGCGACGCCGTCGGCATCGCGGCAGCCGTCTCGGTGGGCTGCACCGCGCCACGGCGGTGAGCGTCGCCCTCGTCGTGATGAGCTGCTGCGCCGCGGCACCCTCGGCAGCTGCCGGATACGCGGGGTACAGCGCGACATCGGCGACGGGCGGCAGCACGTGGGGGACCACGTGCGGTGATCAGGCGCTGTCGACGGGGGTCGCGCCGCAGCTGTCCTACGGGTACGCACCCGGCACCGGATCGTCCGACGTGCGCGATCTGGGGACGGTGGGCGACACGGGCACGCTGCGCGGCGGCGTCAGCAGGTCGACCTGCACCAACGGGTGGTCGCCGTTCGTCACGTTCGACGGCCTCAGCGGCGTGGTCACGGCCTCGAAGCTGCGCAGTCACCCCAGCACGACCACGATCGCGACGTGGTTCCGCGTGGCGCCCGGGAACGCGGGCGGGGTGCTCGCCGACTTCGGCAGCTCCAACACCGCGACGGCCTCGACCGGCGTCGATCAGGGCCTCTACATGGGCGACAACGGCACGCTCACGTTCGCCGCCTCGTCGGTGCAGGTCAGTGGGCTGGTCATGACGGCGTTCCGGTACTGCACGACGGCTGCGGGGTACGCGGACGGCACCTGGCACCTCGTGGTGGCTACGCTCAGCCTGTCCGGGTGCTCCATCACCGTCGACGCCAGGTCGTCGACCACGGTCACGGTGCCGTTCGTCCTGACCGTCTCAGCCGCGGCGTACTCCGGCTACTGGCGGTTCGGCTACGACAACGCCACCGGCGGCACCAACGCCCCGACGCGGCTCTTCTTCAGAGGGGACCTCGACGAGACGCAGATCTACGACTCGGCGGTGGCGTTCCCGGTGCAGACGCGCATCTTCGCGAACGGGCACGGCGGCCCGTCGCCGAACTGACCTCAGACGCCCGCGAGCTCCGAGCGCGTCGAGTCGGCGGCCCGGCCGACCGCGGCCCTGGACGTTTTCACCAGCGCGAGCACGTCGGACTGGCGCCGGTCGGCGGCGTCGTTCCACCGCACGAGGTCGTAGGCCCGTGCGGCGGTCACGCCCGGCGGCGTGGCCCAGTCGCCTGCGGAGCCCCCGCCGTGCAGCACGTTCCACATCGTGCCGATCGCCCGCTGGCCCACCGCACCGGTGATGGTGCCCGGGAGTGCCTCGATCGCGACGGCGGCGACGAGGCAGGCCCGCTCGCTGCGCTCACCCTCGTGCGCCCGCAGCGTGCCGACGTGCAGCCGCACGCCCTGCTCGTCGATCGTCGTGAACCAGGCGTCCTGCACCCAGCCCGCCGCGAGGCGGTCGGAGGTGCGGCCGAGGAGGGCGTCGACCGCGTCGAGCCGAGCGAGACGTGCCCCGAGTCGATCGATCCGCTGCAGCCGTCTGCGGTCGCGCCAGCGCGTGCGGAGGGAGACGGGGGTGGAGACAGGCAGCTGGAGCAGCGAGTCGGGCATGGACGGACCCTCCTGACGACCGGGTGCGATAGGGAGATTGTGGTCATCCACCTGGATTGCGCCTGAGGGTTTCCGTTCCTCGTCCCTGGGATCCGCGCCACCCCGGATCCTCGCCGATGGGGTCCGCGGTGCGTTCCGACGGCTGCGGCCCTGATCCGCACCGCAGCCGTCGGAGTTCACCGGACGCGGCCCCGCGCCCTGCTCAGATGCTCAGCTGCTGGAGCACCGGGCTCGGCGAGCCGAACCGGTGGGCCGTGATGCTCACGGACTGCTCGTGCAGGAACGGCAGCAGCTCGATGCGTCCCGCGGTCGTCACCGGGCTCGACCAGACGGCGAGGTCCGGATCCCCACCCGCAGCGGTGAGCAGCTCCGACGCGGAGCCGCCGATCAGGCGGACCCGGCCGGTGAGCACGGGGGCCGCGTCCACCCGGCTGGGGATGCCGAGCTCGCCGAGCGCGTGCGCGAGCTCGGCCGGCAGCGTGGCCGCGGCCACGACGGAGGTCGTGGCACCGCTCCTGACCGCCGCGGCCACCACGCGGAGCACCGCAGCCGGGTCGGCATCCGCGGCGGCGCGGATCGTGACGGGGACGGGGCGGTAGCGGAGGAGGTTCCGCTCGACGCCCAGGTCGGCGAGCTCGTGGGTCGAGCCGAACTCCGCCTGCCACGCCGCCTGGTCGCTTGCGGCGCCGGCGGACACGAACGCCCGCGCCTCGTCACCGACGGCCGCCGCAGCGCGGACCACCTTCGCGACCGCGGGATCGAGCCGGGCCGCCGTCGGTGCGGCACCGCTGGTCGGCTCCCACTCGCCGAGGCCGATGAGGTAGTTCGGGCCGCCCGCCTTGGTCCCGGTGCCGACGGAGGAGCGCTTCCAGCCGCCGAACGGCTGGCGGCCGACGATCGCGCCGGTGGTGCCGCGGTTGACGTAGAGGTTGCCCGCCTGCACCCCGTTCACCCATCTGGAGATCTCCTCGGGCTCGAGGGACTGGAGTCCGGCGGTCAGGCCGTAGGCGACCTCGTTCTGCAGCGCGATCGCCTCGTCCAGGTCCGCCGCCGTCATGATCCCGAGCACCGGGCCGAAGTACTCGGTCAGGTGGTAGGCGGAGCCGCGGCGCACGCCGGTGCGGATCCCCGGGCTCCACAGCCGGCCCTCCGCGTCCAGCCGCTTCGGCTCGAGCAGCCACGACTCACCGGGACCCAGAGTGGTCAGTCCCTCCAGCAGCTTGCCTGCCGCCGGTTCGATGACGGGACCCATGCGCGTGGTCGCGGTCCACGGCGTCCCCACCTCGAGGGACCCGACCGCGTCGACGAGCTGGCCGAGGAAGCGCTTCGACCGTGCGACCGGTCCGACCAGGATCGCGAGGCTCGCCGCGCTGCACTTCTGGCCCGCGTGGCCGAAGGCGCTCGCCACGAGGTCCTTGACGGCGAGGTCGAGGTCCGCGGAGGGGGTGATGACCATCGCGTTCTTCCCGCTCGTCTCCGCGAGCACGGGCAGGTCGTGCCGGAAGTCGCGGAACAGCCGCGCGGTCTCCCATGCGCCCGTGAGGATCACCCGATCGATCCGCGGGTCGGCGACCAGCTGCCGACCGAGCGCGTCCTCGTCGACCTGCACGAGTGCGAGCACGTCCTCCGGCACGCCTGCGGACCAGAGCACCTCGGCGACGACGGCCCCGCAGCGGCTCGCCGGGCCGGCGGGCTTGAGGACGACCCCGCTGCCGGCCGCCAGGGCCGCCAGCACGCCGCCCGCGGGGATCGCGACGGGGAAGTTCCACGGCGGCGTCACCAGCGTGAGCGCCGCGGGGCGGAAGCGGGCCCCATCGATCCGCTCGAGCTCGGTCGCGTTGCTCGCGTAGTACCGCGCGAAGTCGATGGCCTCGCTCACCTCCGGGTCGGCCTGGTCGAGCGTCTTCGCGGCCTCGGCGACCATGACCTCGACCAGGCGCCCCCGTGCCGCCTCGAGCGCGTCGGCGGCGCGGGCCAGGATCGCCGCGCGCTCCGCGGCGGGCCGGGCGCCCCACGCGCATCCCGCGGCAGCCGTCGAGGCGAGCAGCCCGGACAGCGTGTCCTCGTCGGTCACGGTGTGCGCCGCAAGCGTCCGCACACCCTCGTCGGAGTGCGCGGCGCGCTCCAGGATCCCCGCCGCCCACGAGCGGTGCTCCGCGACCGCGGGATCGGTGTCGACCGCGTTGCGGAAGGGTGCGTCGGCCGGGACGGGCTGCAGGGTCCTCGGGACGCGGTGCGGTGCGGGCACCGTCTCGTCGAGCGCGGCGAGGGAGGCCGCGAACCGGTCCCGCTCCCGGGTGAACAGGCGCTCGCTCGATGCGAGGTCGAAGACGCTCGACATGAAGTTGTCGTCGCTCGCGCCCTCCTCGAGCCGGCGGACGAGGTAGGCGATGGCCACGTCGAACTCCCGCGGGTGCACGACAGGCGTGTACACGAGCAGGCCCCCGACGTCGCGGCGCACCGCCTCCGCCTGGCCGGTGGCCATGCCGAGCAGCATCTCGAACTCCACCGCACCGGTCACCCCGCGCTCCTGCGCGAGCAGCCAGGCGTGCGCCACGTCGAAGAGGTTGTGGCCCGCCACACCGAGCTCCACGGCGTCGGTGCGCTCCGGCGTGAGAGCCCAGTGCAGCACCCGCTTGTAGTTGGTGTCGCTCTCCACCTTCTCGTGCCACGTCGCCAGCGGCCAGTCGTGGATCGCCGCCTCGACCCGTTCCATGGGGAGGTTCGCGCCCTTGACCAGCCGCACCTTGATGCGCGCTCCGCCACGAGCCCGACGCGCGGCGCTCCATTCCTGGAGCCGCATCATCGCGCTGAGCGCATCGGGAAGGTATGCCTGCAGGACGATGCCCGCCCGGTAGTCGAGGAACCGCGGCATGTCGAGGAGCCTGGTGAAGACCGCGATCGTGAGATCGAGGTCCTTGTACTCCTCCATGTCGAGGTTGATGAAGGTGCCGGTGCGGTGCGCGGCCTCGTAGAGCGGCGTCAACCGGGCGACCACGTCGTCGACCGCGGCGTCGAACGCCCAGACGGCGTGCGGGGCGACGGCCGCGGACACCTTGATCGACACGTAGTCGACGTCGGGGCGCTCGATGAGCGCGAGCGTGCCCGCGAGACGACGGTCCGCCTCCTTCTGTCCCAGCACCGCTTCGCCGAGCAGGTTGAGGTTCAGCCGCACGCCGCGCCCGCGGATCCGGGCGATGGCGGTGCCGAGCCGCTTCGGCGTCGCGTCGATCACGAGGTGGTCCACCATGCGCCGGAGCGCGGTGCGGGCGACCGGGACGACGAGCCACGGCAGGATCGGGGCGAAGAGCCCGCCGAGGCGGACCGCCAGCCGCAGCGGGAGCGGCAGGAAGCGGGGGACGTCGGGGGCGATGGCCCGGAGCCGCTGGGCGGCCGCGCCCAGATCCTCCGGCCGGACCACGCCGTCGACGAAACCGACGGTGAACGCGAGACCCTTGGGGTCGCGCAGCACGCCGGCGAGCCGGGCGGCAGCGGGGTCCGTCGGCGCGTCCGCCGCCTCGGCGAGCCAGCGGCGCACGAGCGCCTCCACCTCCGCGATCGAGGACGACGATCCTGCCGACGGGGTCGAGCGCACGACGGTTCCACTCATGCTCGCATTGTCCGTCTCCAGACGCATCGGCAACAGTGATGATTGACCACCAGTACTCTTCGGAGAAACCGAACGGAGTGCGCGTGTACGACGTCCGCAGGCTGCGGCTGCTCAAGGAGCTCGCCGACCGGGGCACGTTGGCGGAGGTGGCGGCCGCGCTGCGCTTCAGCCCGTCGTCCGTGTCGCAGCAGCTCGCGATCCTCGAGCGCGAGGTCGGGGTCCCGCTCCTCGTCCCCTCCGGGCGCCGCGTCGTGCTCACGCCGGAGGCGCAGCTGCTCGCCGACCGCGCTGGCGAGGTGCTCGACCTCCTCGAACGGGCGGAGTCGGAGGTGGCCGCGCGTACCGTCTCGGTGACCGGCACCGTCCGGCTCGCGATCTTCCAGTCCGCTGCGCTCGCGCTCCTGCCCGCGTCCCTGAGTCTGATGACCCGACAGCACCCGCAGGTGCGGGTCGAGGTCGTGCAGCACGAGCCCGAGGCGGCGCTCCAGCGGACCGCGACCAGGGACTTCGACCTCGTGGTCGCGGAGCAGTACCCGGGACACGCGACCGCCTGGCATGCGGGACTCGATCACCGGCCGCTGGTCCGGGACCCGATCCGACTCGCCGTGCCGATCGACTCGGCGGTCGGCTCCCTCCAGCAGGCGGCGGAGGCGGCGTGGGTGCTCGAACCCCGCGGGGCGGCCTCGCGGCACTGGGCGGAGCAGCAGTGCCGACGCGCGGGCTTCGAGCCGGACGTCCGCTACGAGTCGGCCGACCTCGAGGTGCACATGCGGCTCGTCGAATCCGGCAACGCGGTCGCGCTCCTGCCGGACCTCGTCTGGTCGGGTCGGAGCGCCCCCGGGCGCATGCTCGTCCCCGACGGTGCACCGGAGCGGGAGGTGTTCACGGCCGCCCGGCTGTCCGGAGCCGACAGGCCGGCCGTCGTCGCCCTCCGCCGTGCGCTGGAGACGGCGGCGAGCCGACCCGGACATGCGGGAGGGCCCCACACCGTGGCGTGAGGCCCTCCCGGACGGGTCGGTCCGCCGTCAGTTGCCCGTCGTCGACTCCGGGTCCTCGTCCGCGACCCAGAGGTCGTCGTCGGCGCGCAGGGTCTGCCAGATCGCGTAGCCGACGGCCGCGAGCAGGCCGACGCCGAGGAGGATGCCGATCACGCCGCCGGCACCCATGCCCTGCTTGCGCCCGGTCGCCGCGGCGACCCGCTTCGCCCCCTGCTTGGCGGCGACCCTGCCCGCCTTGCTCGCGCCCTTGAGCTTCGCCGCGGCCTTCAGCTCCGAGCGGTGGCCGGAGCGCGTCACGGAGCCGAGCTGCTTGGCGGTCTTCCTGCCCTGCTTGGCGAGCTCCGTGTCGGCGAGCCCGAGCCGGTCGCCGGCCTCCTCGGCGAGGGCGATCGCGGCCGCCGCTGCGCTGGAGAACGCCGGCAGGATCGTGCCGGTGAGCGCGTCCTTCGTGGTGGAAGCGGCGTAGCTGCCGGCCGCCTTGGCGGTGCGGCTCGCGACCGGGCCGGCCTTCTGCACCGCGGGTGCGAAGTGGTCGAACGTGTCCTTCGCGAAGTGCTGCGCGTGCGGCAGAGCGTCGCGGGCGACCCCGTTCGCACGGGTCAACAGCGCCTGCTGGTCGTCCCAGAGCCGCTGGGCGTCCTTCTTCAACCGCTTCACCTGCTTCTTGTGCGAGACCATCGCAGCGCTCCTCGGCGTCGTCGGTGCGCGCCGGCGTGGTCGCCGGCGCGGGTGGAGCCATCCTCCCATCGAGTCCGCTGCGCGCGACCTGAAAGTCCGCAAGGCGATGCTGGTGCGCTGGACGAACGCTCCGACCGGCCTGAGGACCGCATCGGCGACCGGCGACGGGCGCCTGCGAGGCGGGAGGTCGATGCCAGACTGGCGACATGGCAGACGTCACCGCGACCGCAGTCCTCCACACGACCCAGGGGGACATCACGGTCAACCTCTTCGGGCTCCACGCGCCGAAGACCGTGAAGAACTTCATCGGCCTCGCGACCGGCGAGCAGCCGTGGCGCAACCCGCGCACGGGTGCGGAGGAGACCGGGCCGCTCTACAAGGATCTCGTGTTCCACCGCATCATCCCGAACTTCATGATCCAGGGCGGCGACCCCATCGGGAACGGGACCGGCGGTCCCGGCTACGAGTTCGACGACGAGATCGCGCCGGACCTCGACTTCCGCAAGCCGTACATCCTGGCGATGGCCAACGCCGGCAAGCGCGGAGGCCACGGCACCAACGGCTCGCAGTTCTTCATCACGACCGCGCCGACCACCTGGCTGCAGGGGGCGCACACGATCTTCGGCGAGGTGGCGGACCAGGCGTCCCGCGACGTCGTGGACAAGCTCGGCGCGGTCCCGACCGACCGCTCCGACCGTCCTGTCGAGCCGCAGGTGCTGTCGAGCATCGACGTGACGCCGACCAGCTGAGCCGATGAGCGACGCCCGCGCCGACCTCCGCCGGCTCTGGCGGCGGTCGGCGCGGTACCGACCCCGCACGGCGACGGGCTGGATCGCCGTGATCACGGTCATCACCTACGTCGTGGAGCTGGCGACCGCGCCGCGACTCGAGGAGTGGTGGCTCTACGCGCCGGTGTACTCGCTCCCGTCCACCGGCGCGCCGTTCGAACCGTGGCGGATGCTGACCTCGGCGCTCATCCATCAGCCGATCGCCCTCCCCGGCTCGCTGATCGGCATCACCCACATCGGGTTCAACATGATCGCGCTGGTGTCCTTCGGCCGTGTGCTCGAACGCGTGATCGGCGCTCCCCGGCTGGTCGCGATCTACCTCCTGGGCGCCCTGGGCGGATCCGTCGGCGTGCTCTACGCCTCATTCGTCGGTCTGCTCGCACCGGACATCGCCGTCTACGGCGCCTCCGGCGCCGTCTTCGCGGTGCTCGGCGCCGTCGCGGTCGTGCACCGGCGGCTCGGGATCGACATGCGCATGCTCGTCGCGCTGATCGCGATCAACCTCGTGCTCGGGTTCGTCGTGCCCGGGATCGCCTGGCAGGCCCACGTCGGCGGGCTGGTCGTCGGTGGGGTCGTGTGCTGGCTGTTCGTCGCGGGCCGGGGGCCGCGGAACGCCGTACGGGCCCGGGTCGGTGCCGCCGTCGTCACGGCCGCGCTGCTCGCGCTCGCCCTCGTACCGGCAGCCGTCGTCTGATCCGCATCCCCAGGTCGCGCCGCCGCGCCGCGCGGCCGGAGGCCGCGTCGTCCACGGGCCATCCACGGTCCGTCCACGAGGTTATCCACAGCCTTGTGCACCGTGTGGAGAATCACAGACCTGTGTTTCCGGCGCCCGTGCAAGCCCCCGGTCGAGGCGTCCCCGAGGGAGGGGCTACTTCCACCAGAGCGTCATGAGGAAGCCGACGAACGCGACCCCGAAACCGATCAGGATGTTCCAGCTCGACTGGTCGGCGGGGAACGGGATCGGCAGCGTGCCACCGGAGATGTAGAAGACCACGATCCACAGGAGACCGAGCAGCATGAAGCCGAACATCAGCGGCTTGAACCAGACGGGGTTCGCGCCGTCGCCGGCGGCTCGGCGCTCCTCCCGGCGTGCAGGAGACGTCTTCACTCGAGCCATGGCGGACAGCGTACCGGCCGACCCCGCGGACGTGCCGATCAGCGGATGCGTAGGATCTCGCGGATGACCCGCGTGCTCGTCGTCGACAACTACGACAGCTTCGTCTACACCCTGAACGGCTACCTCCGGCAGCTCGGTGCGGAGACGGAGGTGGTGCGCAACGACGTGCTGCCCGCCGACGAGCTGGCCGCCGTCCTGGCACGCTACGACGGCGTCCTCGTGTCGCCCGGCCCGGGCAAGCCCGCCGACGCGGGCGTCTCGATCCCGATCGTGCGCGCTGCCGTCGCCGCGGACGTGCCGCTGCTCGGGGTGTGCCTCGGGCATCAGGCGATCGCGGAGGCGTTCGGCGGGGTGGTGACCAACGCCGAGGAGCTCATGCACGGGAAGACGTCGCGCGTGGTGCACGGCGAGAGCGTGCTGTTCGAGGGCGTGCCGGAGACGTTCACGGCGACGAGGTACCACTCCCTCGCCGTCGTCGACGGCACGGTGCCCGTCGAGCTCGAGGTGACCGCCAGGACCGAGGGCGGGGTGATCATGGCGCTGCAGCACCGGACCGCACCCGTCTACGGGGTGCAGTTCCACCCCGAATCCGTGATGACGGAGGGCGGGCATCGGATGCTCGCGAACTGGCTCGCCGTCATCGGCGACGCCGACGCGGTCGCTCGCGCGCAGGGCCTGAGCCCGCGCATCGCCTCCTGAACCGTCGGCTCAGCCCCCCGGCGGGGGCGCGGTCGTCGTGTCCGTCGGGTTGGGGGTCGGGGTGTCCCCGACGCACTGCTGCAGCACGATCGTCGATCCCTGGGCGACAGGGCCGGCGGCGGTCACCTGGTAGTAGACGATGTCGCTGGCCTGACCGCAGCCCTGCTGCGGCTGCACGTCCGCGGACAGGCCGAGCTGCTGCAGCTTCGCCTGCGCGTCGGAGATGGGCTGACCGGTGAGGTCAGGCAGGTCGACCTTGCCGTCCGACACCACGAGGTCGACGCTCGTGCCCTCGTCGATCGAGGTGCCCGCCTTCTGCGAGGCGGAGATGACGGAGCCGCCCGGCACGTCGACCGAATGATCGGTGGTCACGGTGCCGACCTTCAGGCCCGCCTGGGTGATCGCCTGCTGGGCGGCGTCCTGCGTCAGCCCCGCCACCGCGGGCACCGTCGCCTGCGGTGTCCCCGTGGAGACCCAGAGCGTCACGGAATCGCCCTTGGTCAGCACCGTGCCAGCCTTCGGCGTCGCGCGGATCACCACGCCCTGAGCGACCGTGCTGCTGGGCTCCTTGTGGATCAGCCAGCGCAGGTCCAGGCCGCCCAGCGCCCGCTCGGCGGTCGCGCTCGTGGCGCCCTGCAGGCCGTCAGGGACGGTGCGGTTGTCGGCGCCGAACCCGCCGGTGGCGATGGAAGCGACCCAGAGGCCGACCGCGAGCACGATGGCGACGACGACCAGGATCCCGGCCCAGATCCACGCGACCGGCGGCCGGCTGGACGTGCCGGCGGGCCCCGGATCGTCGAACGCGAGCCGGCGCACGGTCGCGTCGGGGCTCGCTTCGGGGCCGCCGAAGAACTCCTGCTGGATCTCGATCGTGGGGAGGCGCGCGGTGGGCGTGCGCCCGGCGAGCACCGCGTCGACGTCGGCCCGGAACTCGTCCGCGCTCTGGTACCGCCTCGCCTTGTCCTTCTCGAGCGCCCGGAGGACCACGGCGTCCATCGCCTCGGTGAGGGCCGGGTTGAGCCGGCTCGGCACCTCCGGCCGCTCGGAGACGTGCTGGTACGCGACGGCGATCGGGCTGTCGCCGCGGAACGGGGCGCGCCCCGTCAGCATCTCGAAGAGCACGACGCCCGTGGAGTAGAGGTCGCTCCGGACGTCGACCGTCTCGCCCTTGGCCTGCTCGGGGGAGAAGTACTGCGCGGTGCCGAGGATGACGCTCGTCTGCGCCACGGTCGCGGACGAGTCGCTGATGGCCCTGGCGATCCCGAAGTCCATGACCTTGATCTGGCCCGATCGCGTGACCATCACGTTGCCGGGCTTGATGTCGCGATGGACCACGCCTGCGCGGTGCGAGTACTCGAGCGCGGTGAGGATGCCGCCCACGATGTGGCCGGCCTCCTGCGCGGTCATCGGGCCGTCCTTGATGAGGTCCTTCAGCAGCTTGCCGTCGACGAACTCCATCACGATGAACGGCAGCTGCGCCTCGCCGCCGCCGGACTCGAGCACCGTCTCCTCGCCCGCGTCGAACACCCGCACGATCGTCGGGTGCGTCATCCGGGACGCCGCCTGCGCCTCCTGCCGGAACCGCATGCGGAACGTCGGGTCGTTGGCCAGCGAGGACTTCAGGAGCTTGATCGCGACCTTGCGGCCGAGCCGGGTGTCGGTGCCGACGTGCACCTCGGCCATGCCCCCGCGGCCGATGTGCTGCTCGACGCGGTAGCGCCCCGCGAGCAGCCGCTCGCCGCCGGTCAGGGCCAGGATCGGGCCCGTGACGGCGGTCGTCGGCGTGCCGTCCTCGGTGGTCATGGGGTCGTGGTGGGGCTCGGGTTCGAGCTGGCCGTCGGGCCGGGGCTCGGGGTGGTCGGCGCAGTCACGGTGACCGTCAGCTTCGGCGAGTCGGGGGTCTCGACCGCCCCGCAGTTCGCCGAGTACACGATGGTCATCTTGCCCGGGCTCGACCCCGCCTGCACCTGCTGGCTCTGCACCGTACCGAGGGGCGTGTCGCCCGGCGATGCGGCGTCGCCCGAGAGCTTGAGCGTGTACCCCGAGAGCGAGCCGCCGGTCCCGGACTTGCAGGTGTACACCGGCCAGTTCACGGTGAAGGTCTGCCCGGCGGTCACGGACTTCGACGAGGTCGTCGGCGCCGACGACGGGGCGTCGGGGGTCGTCGACGTGCCGTAGTAGGTGACGGTCACGGTGCTGCCCGACGTGGTGGTGGTCGGGTCGATCTTCGTGACCTTGCCGGAGTCGCTCGAGCTCGTGGCCGGGATCTGGTCGCCGGCGACGACGAGCCCCATGCCCTCCAGCTGACTCTTCACGACCGAGTACTGCTTGCCGTAGTACTGCGCCGGGTCGAGCACGATCGGCGTCGCGGAGGTGGACGGGCTGCTCGACGTCGAGGCGCTGCTCGACGTGGTGCTCGGGGTGCCCGTGCTCCCCGGCGTGCCCTTGCCGCTCGTGAGGGTGGTGATGAGGAACACCACGAGGAGCACGGCGAGCATGACGCTCAGGATGATGAGCGGGATGGTCCAGGCGCTGCGCTTGCGCGGCCCGT
This sequence comes from Amnibacterium sp., assembly GCF_051956055.1. Classification (NCBI taxonomy): domain Bacteria; kingdom Bacillati; phylum Actinomycetota; class Actinomycetes; order Micrococcales; family Microbacteriaceae; genus Amnibacterium; species Amnibacterium sp. Next base: position 81,024 of record NZ_JBQCGC010000095.1, on the reverse strand, counting down.
CGTCCCGCGGCCCGTCGCCCGTGCCGTATGGGCCGGTGAGCGTCGGCGGACCCTCCACCGGCTGCGGGTACGCGGAGGTGGCGGCCGTCGGCGTGCCGCCGGGGACGCCCAGCAGCATCGTGTCGAAGCCGGGCGCCTGCGACGGCATCACGGAGGTCGCCGCGTCGGTCTGCATGGCCATCGTCGGAGCGGCGACCCCGGCCGGGAGCACCGCGGGCACCGCCGAGGCCGCGGCGAGCACGTCGCCGCGGCGCAGGGCCTGCGCCGCACGGGCGAGCAGGGCGGCCGTGGTCGGCCGGTCGGACGGCGCCTTCGCGATGCAGGCGAAGACGAGCCGGCGCACGGGCTCGGGCACCGAGTGGGGCAGATCGGGCGCGGTGTCGTTGATCTGCGCCATCGCGATGGCGACCTGCGACTCGCCCGTGAAGGGGCGGTGCCCGGCGAGGGCTTCGTACGCGACGATGCCGAGCGAGTAGATGTCCGTCGCGGGCGACGCCGGCTGGCCGCTCGCCTGCTCGGGCGAGAGGTACTGCACGGTGCCCATCACCTGGCCGGTGGCGGTGAGCGGAACCTGATCGGTGATGCGCGCGATGCCGAAGTCCGTGATCTTGACGCGGCCGTCCGGCGTGACGAGCAGGTTGCCCGGCTTGATGTCCCGGTGCACCAGACCGGCGGCGTGCGCGGCGTGGAGGGCCATCGCCGTCTGGGAGACGACGTCGAGCACCCGGTCCGGCGGCAGCGTGTGCTGCCGCTCGAGGATCGAGGAGAGCGGCTCGCCCGGCACGAGCTCCATCACGAGGAAGGCGGAGCCGTCCTCCTCGCCGTAGTCGTAGACGTTGGCGATGCCCTCGTGGTTCACGAGGGCCGCGTGCCGCGCCTCAGCCCGGAAGCGTTCGAGGAACCCGGGGTCGCCGAGGTACTCGTCCTTCAGGATCTTGATGGCGACGGGTCGCCCGATGACGAGGTCGGTCGCCTCCCAGACCTCGCCCATGCCGCCGATGGCGATCCGCGAGGAGAGCTCGTAGCGGCCCCCGAAAGTGAGCCCGGACACCGGTCTCATCCGTTCAGCACCGCCTCCATGACCTGCTTGGCGATCGGGGCGGCGACGAGGTTGCCCCACCCCGACTGGCCCAGACCCCCACCGTTCTCGATGACCACCGCCACGGCGACCTGCGGGTCGTTCGACGGAGCGAACCCCGTGAACCAGAGCGTGTACGGCTGCCCCGTCCCGTTCTGCGCGGTCCCCGTCTTCCCCGCGACCGTGACCCCGTTGATTCTTGCATTGGTCGCCGCCCCACTCGCGACGGACGCGACCATCATCGCCTTCACCTCATCCGCCGTCTTGCTGCTCACCGGGGTGTTCAGGACCGTCGGGCTGAACGCCTGGGTGGTCTGGAGCGACGGCGACACGATCTTGTCGACCAGGTTCGGCTGCATCTCGACGCCACCGTTGCCGATGGTCGCCGCCACCATGGCCATCTCCATCGGCGTGGCCCGAACCTCGAACTGCCCGAACGCGGTCTGCGCGGTCTCGGCGCTGTTCAGGTCCTGCCCGGACGCACTGACGGGCGGGTAGATGCTCGGCGTCACCTTGACCGGGATGGACAGCGGCTTGTCGAACCCGAACTTCTCCGCCTGCGTGCGGAGCGCCGCCGGCCCGAGCTTCGCGCCGAGCTGGGCCATCGGGACGTTGCAGGAGAGCGCGACGGCGACGGCGATCGTCGCCGTCTTGGACGCACCGCAGTACTCGCCGTCCGCGTTGTGGATCGTCGTGCTCGTGCCGGGGAGGGTGTAGATCGGCGGGTTCGGGAAGCTCGAGTTCGGCTTGTACTTGCCGCTCTCGAGGGCCGCCGACGTGGTGATGAGCTTGAAGGTGGACCCCGGCGGGTTCAGGTTGCCTCCGATCGCCCGGTTCACGAGCGGGTTCACGGCCTTGCTGGACAGCGCCTGGTACGCCGCGACGCCGTTCGTGTGATCGGCGATCGCATTCGGGTCGAAGGACGGCTTCGAGACCATCGCGAGCACCTTGCCCGTCTTCGGCTGGATGGCCACGACGGCGCCGCGCAGGTTGCCGAGGGCGTCGTACGCGGCCTTCTGGACCTTCGGATCGATCGTCAGCTGGACCGAGGCGCCCTTCGGGTCCTTCCCGGTCACGATGCTCTGCAGGCGGCTGAGCACCTGGTCGGAGGAGGTGCCGGCGAGCTGCGCGTTGAGCGCACCCTCGATGCCGGTCGGCGCCCCGATGGGGTTGTAGTAGCCGGTGACCGCGGCGTACAGCGGGCCGTCCGTGTACTTGCGGTCGAACTGGTACGTGTCCCCCGACTTCGGCGACGTGACGATCGCCTTCCCGTCGGAGGTGAGGATCTGACCCCGCTGGATCGCGTACTGGTCGGCCCTCGCCCGCTGGTTCCTGGCGTCCGCCTCCAGGTTGTCCGTCTGGAACACCTGGATGATCGACGACGCCACGAACAGGGTCGTGAACATCAGCAGGACGAGCGCGCTGATGCGCTTCAGCTCCCGGTTCATCCCTAGATCACCGTCCTCGGGCCGCTTCGGATCGTGTCGGAGATGCGCAGCAGCAGCGCCGCGATCATCCAGTTGGCGACGAGGGACGACCCGCCCGCCGCGAGGAACGGCGTGGTGAGCCCCGTCTCCGGGATCACCCGCATCACACCGCCGACGACGATGAAGACCTGCAGCGCGAAGACGAACGCGAGTCCGGCGGCGAGCAGCTTGCCGTAGTCGTCCGGGCCGGAGAAGCCGATCCGGAAGCCGCGGGAGACGAACAGGAGGTAGAGGCAGAGGATCGCGAACACGCCGACGAGGCCGAGCTCCTCGCCGATCGAGGCGATGATGAAGTCGCTGTTCGCCGCGGGGGTGAGGTCCGGCCTGCCCTGCCCGAGGCCGGTGCCGAACAGGCCGCCGTGCGCGAGACCGAAGATGCCGTTGACGAGCTGGAACGACCCGCCTGCGGCGTCGTAGAGCTTGGGGTCGAACGCGTCGAGCCAGTTCGTGATCCGGCCCTGCACGTACGAGAGCGTGCGCGCCACCGCGAAGGCCCCCGCGGCGGCGAGCAGCAGGCCGAGCAGGATCCAGCTCGTCCTGCCGGTCGCGACGTACAGCATCGCGACGAACATGCCGAACAGCAGCAGACCGGTGCCGAGGTCGTGCTCGGCGATGATCACGACGAGCGCGAGCGCCCAGACGACGAAGATCGGGCCGAGGTCGCGGGCCCGCGGCAGCCGGATGAAGAGGATCTTGCGCCCGACCATCGCGAGCGAGTCCCGGCGCGCGACGAGGAAGCCGGCGAAGAACATCGCGAGCGTGATCTTCGCCATCTCGCCCGGTTGGAAGTTCAGCGGGCCGATGCTGACCCAGACGAGCGCGGTCGCGCTCCTGAGGCGCAGGCCGGGGATCAGCGGCAGGATCAGCAGCACGATCGACGCCAGCATCGCGATGTACGTGTAGCGCTGGAGCAGCCGGTGGTTCCGGATGACGAACAGCACGACGATGGCGGCCGCGACGCCGAGGGCCGTCCACAGGATCTGGCTGGTCCCGTAGTCCCAGTGGTTCCGCTGCCCGGTCGGACTGAGGTCGATGCGGTAGATCTCCGCGATGCCGAGCCCGTTGACGGCGGTCGCGATGGGCAGGATGAACGGATCCGCGTCCCTGGCGATGAACCGGAGCACCACGTGCATCGCGATGGTGAGCAGACCCACGCCGCCGACGAGCTTGACGACGTTCAGGTCGACGCGGCCGAGCGCGCCGAGCTGGACGAGCACGATCGCGCTCGCCGCGACGCCCAGCGCGATGAGCAGCAGCCCGAGCTCGGTGTTGCGGAGGCGCGTGGAGGGCCGGATGCCGGGCGCGCGATCGACCTCGGGGCGCGCGAGCGTCGTGGTCGCGTCAGCCATCGGAGTCGGTCCTCGCGTTGTCGACGACGGCCTGCGCGTCCCGGAGGGAGGACGTCGAGATGGTCTCGTCGATCTGGGATCGGGTGAACGAGCCGAGCTGCTGCCGGGTCACGTCGGTGACCTCCACCACGTGGCTCAGCGTGATCGGCCCGATCGTGCCCTGCACCCCCTGGTAGATGGCCACGCGGTCGCCGTCGAAGCCGACGTAGTACCGGGTCTGGGTGTAGCGGTAACCGAGCACCGCCGCGCCGACGAGCGCGGCCAGGATGAGGGCCGTCGCGGCGAGCCAGGTGAGGCGCCTCCGCCACACCCGGCGGCGGTCCTCGCGGATGAGCGCGTCGAGGTAGTCCTCCGACTCCGGCTGGAAGCTCGCCTCCGGGGTGGCGGTGCGGATCGGGTGCAGCAGCAGGGCCGGGAGGCGGTTGTGCGCCCGCCCGGACGCGGCGAGCTCCGGGTCGAGCCCGCTCGCCGCGGAGCCGACGAGCTGCGCGGCGGCCGGTCCGGTGCCCGGACGGTCGATGTCGACGACGATCGCCGTCACGTTGTCCGGCGCCCCGTGCTCGAGCGCCTCGCCGACGAGCGCCTCGGCCGCTTCGGCGGGGGTCTCGGCGGTGCTCATCGCCACGAGCACGCGCTCGAGCGGGACATAGCTCGTCAGGCCGTCGGAGCAGAGCATCCAGCGGTCGCCCGGTACCGTCCCGAGCACGGAGGTGTCGATCTCCGGGGACTGGTCGATGTCGCCGAGCACGCGCATGAGCACGCTGCGGCGCGGATGCACGGCGGCCTCCTCCGGCGTGATCCTGCCGGTCTCGACGAGCCGCTGGACGAACGTGTGATCGTTCGTGATCTGCGACAGCTCGCCGTCGCGGAGGAGGTAGATCCGCGAATCGCCGATGTGCGCCGTCGCGATGACGTCGCCGACGCGGACGAGGGCGCTGACCGTGGTCCCCATGCCGGTCAGCTCCGGCCGGTCCTCGACCGCGGCGCTGATCTCCTGGTTCGCCGCGATCATCGCCGACTGCAGGGCGAACTCCGCCTCCTGCGGCGTCGCGAAGTCGAGCCGGTCGGTCTCCGCGATGCGCCGGACGGCGATCGCGGAGGCGATGTCGCCACCGGCGTGCCCGCCCATGCCGTCCGCGACCACGAACAGGGAGCTGCCCGCGTACCCGGAATCCTGGTTCTGGGTGCGCACCCTGCCGACGTGGCTGACGGCCGCGCCGGTGGTCATCGTCGTCACGCGGTCAGCCACGGAGCTCGAACGTGGTCGCGCCCACCTTCACCGGCACGCCGACCGGCACCTGGGTGGGGGAGTCGATCCGCGCACCGTCCACGAAGGTGCCGTTGGTGGAGTCGAGGTCCTGGATCACCCAGTCCGATCCCCAGAGGAGCAGGCGGGCGTGGTGCGTCGACGTGTAGTCGTCGCGGATCTGCAGGCCCGCGTCGCTCGCCCGCCCGATCATGAGCGGCTCCGTGCCGAGCGGGATCTCGAGCCCCGCCTTGCCGCCCGACGTGATGACGAGCGTCGACGCCGGCCCCTGGGAGGCGCGGGTACCGGCCCCTGGGGTGGGCGGCGAGGGGAGGGACTGCACCGCGGGCGGCGCGCTCGGGGGCGCGGGAGCGGGAGGGGCCGTCGCTTCCGGCACCCGGCGGACGCGGCCGCCGAACAGGTCGCTCCGCAGCGAGTACACGACCGCGAAGACGAAGACCCAGAGCAGCAGGAGGAACGCGATCCTGAGGACGAGCAGGGTGAGATCGCTCATGTCACTGCTCCCGCGCCCGGGCGACGACGCGGAACACGATCCGCGTGCGGCCGATCTGCAGCACCGAATCGTTGGGCAGGGCGGCGTGGGTCAGGCGCGTCCCGTTCAGCGTCGAGCCGTTGGTGGAGCCCAGGTCGCGCGCCTCGGCTCGGCGCCCGTCCCACTGGATCTCCAGATGGCGCCGGCTGATCCCGGAGTCGTCGACGGTGATGTCCGCCTCCGACCCGCGACCGATGACCGTCCTGGCGCCGAGCACGTGGCGCCGTCCGTCGATCTCGACCGTCGGCTCCCAGGAGACCTCCACGCGCTCGGAGGAGGAGCGCACGTCGAGCAGGCCGAGGGTGATCGCCGAGTCCGGCTCCAGCAGGATCACGGGCGGCGAGACCATCTGGTAGCGCTGCTCCTCCGCGTACCGGGTGAGCGCGGAGGAGAGCTCGTCCATGAGCCCGTCACCGAGCGCCGACATCGTGGCGTGGTCCTCCGGATTCATGCGGACCACGAAGCGGTTGGGGACGAGCACTCGGTCCCGCGAGACCGGGGACGCGTGGGTGTCGAGCTCCTTGCGGAGCGCCGCGGTGATCTCGACGGGGGCCAGCCCGGAACGGAAGGTCCGCGCGAACGCGCCGTTGACGGCGCGCTCCAGACCGCGCTCGAAGCTGTCGAGAATGCCCACCAGCCGGACCCGTTCATGTGTGTGACTGCGCACGGAGGGGCCCGCCCGCGAATGGCCCAGGGTAACGCGGGGCGCCAAGACGGGGGGCACCGCGCTGCGCGCGCCGGATGTTCGGCGCTCGCGGGACCCGGATCGGCCCCCCACCCCGTGCTAGGCTCGCCGGGCCTTCGGCGCCCATCGGGTGCCGCGCACGCGCGAGTGGCGGAATAGGCAGACGCGCACGGTTCAGGTCCGTGTGCCCGGAAGGGCGTGGGGGTTCAACTCCCCCCTCGCGCACGACAGGATCCCCGGTTTCATGCGGAAGCAGAGCCGGGGATCCCTCGTTTCCGGGCCGGTTCCGGGCGCCGTGTGGAGTGCCTCGGCGGCCTCCGAGCGACCGGCTCGCGCACGCGGCGCGGCAGCGGCTGTCAAGTCCCAGACCTGGACCGCGACGTCGGGTGCGAACCGCTCTACGCTCCGCGCATGCGCTTCGTGCTGATGGCTCTCTCCGGCTCCATCACCGTCGCGCTGCTCGCGGTCGCGGGCGTCCGGGGCTCGGCCCTGCTGAGTGACGGGGCCGAGCTGGATCTGTGGACGATCGGCTGCGGCGTGCTCGGTCTCGCGGCGCTCGCGGGGACGCTGGCGGTCGGGCCGACCCTCCGGCGCCGCACGCTGCCCCGCTGACGCCGCGGTTCAGGCGCGGTTGACCCAGTCGGCCACCGCGCCGTGTCCGTCCTGCAGCTCCCACGGGATGGGATCGACGAGTTCCACGGGTTCCGCGAGCGGCACGTCGAACGGCCCAGGGCGCCGCACCGTGCCATACACGTCGATCTGCGCGGCGTTGCGCAGGCTCGACGACAGCGCGCTGCCCGGCCGGATGCCGACCAGGGCCCGCAGGCGCGCGTTGAAGCTCACGCTCCGATCATCGTGGAGATGGGCCCCTCTGCGCGAGATCAGTCCTGCTTCAGGGCGCTCGGCCTGTGGACGGCCTCCCCGCCGGACTTGTCGCTCTTCACGAGGTACTGGGGGTCGTCCTCCGACGCGTCGACGTGACGACCGCCCGCGTCGGTCTCCGTGGTGATCTTCTTCTCGACGTGGCCCTCGGCCTCGCCGCCGTGCGACTTCCACGACACGTGGTCGCCCTTGTGCAGGTCGTCAGCCATGCCGGGACGCTAGCCCGGCGGCCTGCGCGTCAGTGGTGCGTGTGGTGAGCGAAGAGGGCGCGGAGACGGGCCCGCCACTGCGCGGCCGCGTCCTTCGTGCGCGCGGTGGGGTGGGTGACGGGCTGCACGACGGGCTTCGCCACGGGGGCGGTCGCCGGGGGCGGCGCGGTCACGGTGACGGTCGGTGCCGGCGTCACCACCGCCGCAGGCGCGGGTGCGGCCGGGGATGCGGTCGTGCGGGCGGCGGCCGTCGGGGAGGGGCCCCCGGAGAGCGCGGCGACCCAGCCGCCTGCGCCGGCCAGGGTCAGCAGCAGGAAGCCGGCCACGAGGAGGTGCCGTCGCGGCCGTCTGCGGACCCGCGGCCGGAGCAGGGGCGCCTCCGGTGCCTCGAGCACCGCGGTGGCGGAGGGGTCGCGGGACCAGGCGCGGGTCAGCACCTCGGTGCTCGGGTCGGTCGCGTCGTACGGCGAGCGGAGATCGTCGGGCAGGACGGCGACCAAATCGCAGAGCTCGGGGACGGACGGCCGGTCGAGCGGGTCGAGGGCCGTCATGCCGCCGAGCACGCGGCGCCAGGCCGGGTGCAGGTCGCCCGGCAGCTCGGGGCCGCGGACGAGCCGTGCCACCGCGGACTCGTTGGGGGAGCCGGGGAACGCGATGCGGCCAGTGACCGCCTCGATCGCGACGAGGCCGAGCGCGTACACGTCGCTCGCCGGGCCGACGGTCTCCCCGTTCACCTGCTCGGGGCTGAGGTACGCGGCGGTGCCGACGACCTGGCCCGTGGAGGTGAGCTGATCGGTGTGGATCCGCTGCGCGATGCCGAGATCGACCAGCTTGACGTCCCAGCGCCCGGAGGCGGGCTCGGCCGTGAGCAGGACGTTCGCCGGCTTCAGGTCCCGGTGCACGACCCCGGCGGTGTGCAGTGCGTGCAGCGCGGCCAGCAGGCCGAGCAGCACCCGGCGGACGGCGACGCCGTCGAGCGGGCCGTCCTGCCGGACGACGGTGCGGAGGTCGGGCCCCTGCACGAGCTCCATGGCGAACCAGACGGCCTCACGCGACCGCAGCCGGTCCGATCCCGCGTCGAGCACGGCCACCAGGTTCGGGTGGTCGAGGTGCGCGAGGTACTGCGCCTCGCGGCGCAGGCGCTCCCGCTCGACCGAGTCGGACCCGGCGCGCAGGATCTTGATCGCCACCTCGCGGTTGAACCGCTCGTCCCACGCGCGGTGGACGGCGCCCATGCCGCCGGAACCGATCTCCGGCCCCAGCCGGTACCGGCCGCCGAGCACGGGGATTACCTGCACGATTCGACGCTAGGGGCGGATCCCCCGAACGGAGGGACCGCCATACCTCTTCCGAACATTCGCCGGGCGGACTTCCGCCTGGTCGTGTTCACGGATGAGGGCCTGGGCCCTGATCCGTGAACAACGGTCAGGCGATCAGGACCTCGGCGAGTCGATCGCGGTCAGCGAGAACGCGTTCAGCGTTCTCGTACCGCACAGCCTTCGATCCGCTCGCGGATCGAAGGCCATGAACTCAGTGGTGGGACTCGCGCCAGACGCGCTCGAACGGCAGGCGCCACGCGTACGGGGCGATCAGCTGGTGGATGGCGTTCGGCCCCCAGCTGCCGACCGCGTAGGGCCGCACGGGAGGCGGGTCGTCGAGCAGCGGCTGGCTGACCTCCCAGAGCCGCTCGATGCCCGCCGCCGAGGTGAACAGGGTGTGGTCGCCGCGCATCGCGTCGAGGATCAGGCGCTCGTACGCCTCCAGCACGTCACCCGCGTTCGCGGTGTCCTGCATCGCGAACTGCATCGACATCTTGTCGAGCCGCATGCCGGGGCCGGGCTTCTTGCCGTAGAACGACAGGGACATCTTCGACGCGTCGGCGAGGTCGAACGTGAGGTGGTCCGGGCCCTTCGACCCGATGCCGGACCCGGCCGGGAACATCGACTGCGGCGGCTCCTTGAACGCGATCGAGACGATGCGCTGGCCCTCCGCCATCTTCTTCCCGGTGCGGAGGTAGAACGGCACGCCCGCCCAGCGCCAGTTGTCGATCTCGCACTTCAGCGCGACGAAGGTCTCCGTCTCGCTGTCGGGCGAGACGCCGGGGATGTCCTTGTACCCGACGTACTGGCCCCGCACCACCGACTCGGGGTCGATCGCCTTCATCGAGTTGCAGACCTTGTTCTTCTCCTCGCTGATCGCCTTCGGCTCGAGCGCGGTGGGCGCCTCCATCGCGACGAACGCGAGGATCTGGAACAGGTGGGTCACGACCATGTCGCGGTAGGCGCCCGTCGCCTCGTAGAACGAGGCGCGCTGCTCGAGCCCCAGCGTCTCCGGCACGTCGATCTGGATCTGCTGGATGAAGTTACGGTTCCAGATGGGCTCGAAGAGGCCGTTGCCGAATCGGATCGCGAGGATGTTCTGCGCGGGCTCCTTGCCGAGGAAGTGGTCGATCCGGAAGATCTGCGCCTCGTCGAACGTCTCGTGGAGGCGCCGGTTCAGCTCGACGGCGCTCGCCAGGTCGGTGCCGAACGGCTTCTCCATGATGATCCTGGAGCCCTCGACGAGGCCGGCGTCGCGGATCGTCTCGACGGCGGCGAGGGCCGCCTTCGGCGGCACCGAGAGGTAGTGGATCCGGCGCGCGGAGGGCCCGAGACGGCCGGCCGCGGCGGCGACCGCCTGCGCGAGCGCCTTCGGTCCCGCCTTGCTCGGCACGTAGTGGAGCTTCTCGGAGAAGTGGTTCCACTCGTCGTCCGTGAGGTGCCGTCGGTCGAACTCGTCGAGCGCGGCCTTCGCCTGCTCGCGGTACGTCTCGTCGTCGAGGTCCTCGAGCGACGTGCCGACGATCTCGATGTCCGGTGCGAGCGACGACAGGACCAGGTTCGCCATGCCGGGCAGCAGCTTCCGCTTCGCCAGGTCCCCGGCAGCGCCGAAGAGGACGACGACGTGCGGGGCGGTCGACTGCGCGGCCTTCTGGTACTGCCGCTCCACCTGCGTCAGGGTCATGGGGTGATTCTCCCGCACTCGCGTGGCACGACGCTCAGCCGCCGGGCGGCCGGTCGGCGGCCCGCGGCCATCCGGCGGCGATGATGCCGGGCAGGTCGGCGGTCGACCTGGCGATCGCGATCGCACCGGCGGTCTCCTCAGGAGCGCCGTACCCCCACCCCGCGACCACGGTCGGGATGCCGTGCGCGGCGGCGCCTTCGACGTCGTGGATGCGGTCGCCGATCATCACGGGCCGGGTCACGTCGACCCCGCGGTCGGCGAGCAGCTCGAGGGCGCGGGTGATCACGTCCGCCTTCCTGCTGCGCGACTCGTCGTCGGAGGCGCCGGCGATGACCGTGAAGAGCGGCGCGAGGCCCGCGTGCTCGAGGATCCGGGTCGCGATCGACTCCGGCTTGGAGGTCGCGATCGCGAGCGGCGCCGTCGTCCGCAGCGCCTCGAGCGCCTCGCGGATGCCGGGGTACGGCTCGGCTTCGAACGCGCCCACTGCGCGGTAGTGGACGCGGTAGCGCTCCAGCACCGCCCGGGCCGCGTCGTCGGGGAGTCCGGCGATGTCCCTGAGCCCGTCGAGGAGCGGCGGTCCGACGAACTCGACCATGCGCGCGGGCGGCGGCACCGGGTGGCCGAGCTCCTCCATCGCGGTGGCGAGGCTCCCCGTGATGGAGGACGCCGACTCCATGACGGTGCCGTCGAGGTCGACCAGGATCACGGTGAACGGCTGAGGCATGAGGCAGCCATCCTCCCGGACCGTCCCTCCGCGCTGCACCACCCCGAGCGGGAGGGTGGGCGAGGACCGGAGGTGCGGCGCGCTCAGAACAGGCGGGCCGGGCCCACCTCGACGCCGCGCATCGCGTCGTAGTCGAGGACGAGGCATCGGATGCCGCGGTCCTCGGCGAGCGTGCGCGCCTGCGGTTTGATCTCCTGCGCCGCGAAGACGCCCGAGACCGGCGCGAGGTGCGGGTCGCGGTTCATGAGCTCCAGGTAGCGCGTCAGCTGCTCGACGCCGTCGATGTCGCCGCGGCGCTTGATCTCCACGGCGACCGCGACGCCGCCGGCGTCCCTGGCCAGGATGTCCACCGGGCCGATGGCGGTCATGTACTCGCGGCGCACGAGCGAGTGGCCGTCGCCGAGCAGCTCGATCTGCTCCGCGAGGAGCCGCTGCAGGTCCGCCTCCACGCCGTCCTTCACGAGCCCGGGGTCCACGCCGAGCTCGACGGTCTCGTCGACCAGCAGCTCGTGGATCCGGATGATGAGCACGTCGCCCGTCTTCGCGTGCGCGACGCGCCACACCTGCTGCACGCCGGAGGCGGCCAGGTCCTCGTCGGGCTCCTCGACCGCGAGCGAGCACGGCGGGCTCATCCAGTTCAGGGGCTTGTAGGAGCCGCCGTCCGCGTGGACGAGCACGCTCCCGTCCGCCTTCAGCATGAGCACCCTGCGCGCCGGGTCGAGGTGCGCGGACAGTCGTCCCGCGTAATCGACCGAGCACTCCGCCACCACCAGTCGCACGGGCGGCAAGCCTACGGACCCGCGGCGCGCGCGGCCGTCAGGGGGTGGCGGTCCGCTCCTCCACGACGGCGGGGGCACGACGCCTCCTGGTCACGAGGTACGAGCCCGCCAGCACCAGCACGAAGCCCACGAGGGTCCACGCCGTCACCGGCTCGTGGAGCACGACGGCGCCGGCGGCCACGGCGACGGCCGGGTTGACGTAGGTGATCATCGTGACCCGCACCGGACCGATCTCCGCGACGAGCGCGAACATGATGAGGAACGCGGCGGCGCTGCACACGAGGGCGAGCGTCACGATCGCGCCGATCGTCTCCGCGGACGGGAGGCGGTGCGGCCACGAGCCGAGCAGCGGCACGAGCGGCGCGGACACGACGGCGGTGATGGCGAGCGACAGCGCCACGACCCCTGCGCCCGGCAGATCGGCCATGTGCCGCGCGAGGATCACGGGGCCGACGGCGTACCCGATGACCACGACGACCATCTGGGCGACCCCGATGAGGGGCGACGCGCCCTGCTGCGCCGACGCGCTCGACGGGGCGAGGGCGACGAGGGCGGCCACGCCGAGCATCCCCGCCCCGATGCCGAGCCAGTTGATGCGCGACAGCGGCTCGGGGCGTCCGGCGAGGAATGCCACCGCGACCCCGACGATCGGTACCGCCGCGAGCAGCAGGCCCGTGGTCGAGCTCGGCAGGTGCCGCTCCGCGGCGCTCAGGAAGTTCCACGGGATGACGATCTCGACGATCGAGTAGAGCACCAGGGGGCGCCAGCGGCGCAGCACCGGCAGGAGCTGGCGCCTCGCGACCACGAGCGGCAGCAGCACGAGTGCGCCGAGCGCGCTGCGACCGACCACCACGACGGCGGGATCCACCTCCTGCACCGCGATCTTGATCAGCAGGTACGGGATGCCCCAGGCGATGCCGAGCGCCGCGAACAACAGGATCCCGCGGCGGCTCACCCCGCGATCCTCGCAGGATGCTCGGACGGTGGCCGCCGCGAGAACGCTGCGGGTCCGGTCGACCCGCGCGAGCCCTCCCGCAACCGGGGGGTGGGCGCTCCTAGACTCGCACCGTGGCCGAACCCGAAGGCGCGGTGGTTCCCGCGCGCATCCAGGACGACCTCTACCGCGCCGTCAACGGCGAGTGGCTCGCGACGGCGGAGATCCCCGCCGATCGGGCGCGATCCGGCGCCTTCCTCGACCTCGTTGACGAGGCGGAGATCGCCGTCCGCGCGATCGTGGAGCGCGCGCAGGAGGCGGAGCCCGGCACGGAGGCGCGCAAGATCGGCGACCTCTACGCCTCCTTCATGGACGAGGAGCGCATCGAGGCGCTCGGTGCTGCTCCGCTCGCCGAGCCGCTCGGCCTCGTCGCCGCCGCGGACTCGATCGCGACGGTGCTCGCGGTGCTGGGCACGCTCGAGCGGCGCGGGGGTGGCAGCCTCTTCCGCCTGTTCGTCGACAACGATCCCGGCGATCCCGAGCGCTACCTCGTGTTCGTCGAGCAGGGCGGCCTCGGGCTGCCGGACGAGCGGTACTACCGCGAGGACGACTTCGCCGCCCACCGCGACGCGTACCGGGTGTTCCTCGTCGCGATGTTCAGCCTCGCCGGCCTGGACGGTGCGGAGGCCAGGGCGGACCGGGTGCTCGCGCTCGAGACGGAGATCGCGCTGACGCACTGGGACGCGGTCGCGACCCGGGACGTGCAGGCGACCTACAACCCGACCTCCTGGGCCGACCTCGTCGCCGGCGCGGGCGAGCGGGGTGCGCTGCTCGACGCCTGGGCCGCGGGCCTCGGCGCGCCCGCCGGCGCCCTCGCGACGGTCGTAGTCCGCGAGCCGAGCTTCGTCACCGGTGTGCTCGACCTGCTCACGCACGACCGCCTCGACGCCTGGCGCGACTGGCTCGCGATCCGTGTCATCCGGCCGCTCGCGCCGTACCTCTCGTCGGCCTTCGTGGACGCCCAGTTCGCGTTCACCGGCACGGCGCTGACCGGCGCCAGGGAGCTGCGCGCCCGATGGAAGCGCGGCGTCGCGCTCGTCGAGGGGGCCATGGGGGAGGCGGTCGGGCGCCTCTACGTCGAGGAGCACTTCCCGCCCATCGCCAAGGTCCGCATGGACGTCCTCGTCGCCAACCTCGTGGCGGCGTACCGCGACTCGATCTCCTCCTTGGACTGGATGAGCGACGAGACACGCGCGAAGGCGCTCGAGAAGCTCGGCAGGTTCACGCCGAAGATCGGGTACCCGGCGCTCTGGCGCGACTACTCGAGGCTCGAGATCGTCGCCGACGACCTGGTGGCCAACGTGCAGGCGTCCAGCGCCTTCGAGTTCGACCGGGAGCTCGGCAAGATCGGCCGGCCGGTCGACCGCGACGAGTGGTTCATGACGCCGCAGACGGTGAACGCCTACTACAACCCGGGCATGAACGAGATCGTCTTCCCGGCCGCGATCCTCCAGCCCCCCTTCTTCGACCCCGACCGCGACGACGCCGAGAACTACGGCGGGATCGGCGCCGTGATCGGCCACGAGATCGGGCACGGCTTCGACGACCAGGGCTCGCAGTTCGACGGCGAGGGGCGGCTGCACGACTGGTGGACGGGGGCCGACCGCGCCGCGTTCGAGGAGCGCACCAAGGCGCTCGTCGCGCAGTACGACGCGCTCGTGCCGCAGGGGCTGACCGATCACGTCAACGGGGCGCTGACGATCGGCGAGAACATCGGCGACCTCGGCGGCCTCGCGATCGCCTGGAAGGCCTACGTGCTCTCCCTGGAGGGCGCTGAGCCCCCGGTCATCGACGGCCGCACCGGGGCGCAGCGGTTCTTCATCGCCTGGGCGACCGTGTGGCGCGAGAAGCGCCGGGAGGAGGAGGCGAAGCGCCTCCTGACCATCGACCCGCACTCCCCGCCCGAGTTCCGCTGCAACCAGATCGTGAAGAACCTGGACGAGTTCGCGGCGGCGTTCGACCTCACCGAGACGGATGCCCTGTGGCTGGATCCGACGAAGCGGGTCACGATCTGGTGACCGCCGCTCATGCCGAGACCCGACGGTCCCGGCAGCGGAGCGGCGAGGAGAACGCCAGGCACCGGGGCGAAGCGGTGCGCGCGGACTTCACGGACGGCTTCACCGCGCTCGCGCACCTGGCGCTCGACGGGGCGCAGGTCTCGGCCCGGGTGATCGACCTGCTGTCCGGCAGGGCGCTCTTCTCGGTCGACGACCACGTGGTGCTGCCAACCGCGAGCGTCGGCAAGGTGCTGCTGCTCATCGAGATCGCCGCGCGGCTCGAGGAGCAGGTGAACACCCGGTTCGACCTGCTGGACCGCACGCCGGAGGATCTGGTCTCCGAAGCCGGCGTCTGGCAGTACCTGCACGCGCCGAGCCTCCCGCTGACCGACCTGGCCGCGCTCGTCGCCGCCACCAGCGACAACCTGGCGACGAACGTCCTCCTGCGGGCCGTCGGTCTCGACTCGATCAGGGCTCGTGCGGACGCGCTCGGGCTGAAGCGCACCGCGCTGCTCGACCGGGTCCGCGACCGCCGCGGTCCGGACGACGCGCCCCAGCTCTCGGTCGGCTCCGCCGCGGAGCTCACGACGCTCTTCGCCCGCATCGCCCGCGGGGAGGCGGTCAGTCGCGCCGTGTCGTCGCGCGTCTCCGACTGGCTCGCACTGAACGCCGATCTGTCCCTGGTGGCGTCGGCGTTCGCGCTCGACCCCCTGTCGCACGTACGGAGCGATCACGGGCTGAGCCTGCTGAACAAGACCGGCTCCGCACCCGGCGTCCGCAGCGAGGCGGGTGTGCTGCGCGGACCGCGGTCCTCCGTCGCCTACACGGTGACGATCCAGTTCGACGACGACGTGCACACCCGTCGGCTCGCCGTGCTCCAGGCGATGCGCACGATCGGGATCGGGATCCTCGAGTACGTCTGCTGAGACGCGACTCGCATCGCCAGCCTGATTTCGAGTCTCGCCGGGCTGCATTTTGAAGGGGATTCGGCGTCGGCCGTCGACGCCTGCTCTGATCCTGTGCGCCGAATCCCCTTCAAAATATGAAGGTTCAGCCGGAGCGCTCCACGACGAAGGGGCGGACCGAATCCCCTTCAAAATGAAGGGTCTGAGGGGTCAGGCGGAGCGCTTCGTCGCGCGCTGCGGCCGGTTCTGCACCGTCTCGACCCAGCCGCCCCGGCCGTTGAACGGCGCGTGGATGCGGCTGCCGGACAGCAGGCGCTCGAGGTCCTGCTCGAGCGCGGGCACGTCGGCGGGTTCCGGGAGCTCGTCGACGAGGCGGAGGAACTCGACGACCAGGTGATCGGGGTGGGCCACGTCACGGCCGGCGAGACGCGTGCTGTAGCCGCGCTTCCACACCTCGCGCTGAACCCGGTTCGAGTCGTCGAACGGGATGCTGCGCGGGATCACGACGCGGTAGGTCACGCCCCAGATGATACGCAGGCGTTACGTATGCGAGCCGGGTCGCCGCCGGATCATCCGGCGAGGTCGGCGCCCGGCTCCCGGCGTTCGGTCGCCTCCGGGACGAGCCCGTAGACGGTCTCGATCGCGGCGGCGAACCGGTCCGCCTCGCCCGCCGCCGCCAGCGCCTTCGCCCTGGCGGAGGGGGTGTGCACGAGGACGCCTGCGAGGTGTCGCATGGCGCGCTCAACCGTCTCGGTCGCCTCACCGCGGCGCCGGAGGCGCTCGAGCTCCTGGTCGACGAGCTCGAAGACGTGCGCCCGGTACGCCACGACGGCCGGTGTCGCCGCGGTCGCCCGCTGATCGGCGCCGTACTCGGCGACGGCCTCGGCGATGAGCGCGAGCGCGTCGTCGGTCGCCTGCAGCTCGGGCAGCGGCGCGTGCCGCCCGATGGTCTCGAGGTCGAGCAGCTCGACGTCCTCCAGCTGCTCGACGTCGGGCTCGACGTTCCTCGGCATGCCCAGGTCGACGACGAGCTGCCGGCTCGGTGCCGCCACCGCGGAGCGGGCCCGACGCAGCTTGGCCGCGTCGAGGATCGGCGTGGTCGCGATGCTGCAGGAGATGACGAGGTCGGCGACCGCGAGACGGTGCGGCAGATCGGCGCGCTCCACCGCTGTCACGCCCTCCCGCTGCGCGAACCGCAGCGCGCGGCCGCTCGGCGAGTACACGAGCACCTCGCTCACCCCGCGGTCGCGCAGCGCGGCGAGGGTCGCGCGTGCGTAGGTGCCGGTGCCGATCAGCAGCACCCGGGTCGTGGCCCAGTCGGCGAAGCGGCTCTCGGCGAGATCGAGCGCGAGCCGGACGATGCTGCGGCCGGCGCTGCCGACCCTGGTCCGCTGCTGCACGGCGCTCGAGGTGCGGGAGGCGCGCTGGAAGAGGCGCTCGAGGTCGGGCGTCGTGGTGCCGAGCGCGCGCGCCGCCTCGAGCGCGCGGGAGACCTGGCCGGCGATCTCCGCCTCGCCGACGACGAGCGACTCCAGGCCGCTCGAGACCGCGAAGAGGTGCCCGGCGACGTCGGTGCCGGTGCGGCGCTCCGCGGCGGTGGCGACCGCTGCTGCGTCCACGCCGGCCTCCGCGGCGGCGAACGCCAGCAGCTGCTCGACCTCCGCGCCGTCGGCCGCGTCGAGGTACGCCTCGAACCGGTTGCAGGTCGCGAGCAGCACGCCGCCGCGGACCTCGGGGCGCGAGTCCACGAACCGCGCGATCGACTCGGGGGAGACGGTGGCCAGCCGCTCCAGGACCTCGAACCCCGCGCTGCGGTAGTCGGCGGTCAAGGCGGTGAGCACGGCGCGAGATTCTACCAGCCGTCGAATCGGAGCCCCGTGCGGGGACGCGGAGCCGACCAGGTGCCGTGCACGCTGCGAGCGGGCCCTGGCAGGATGCCGCACCGTGTCGAACTCCCCGCTGCTGTCCGCCTACCGCGGCATCCGACCCGACCGGCTGCCGGTGTGGTTCATGCGCCAGGCGGGCCGCTCCCTACCCGAGTACCGGGCCAGCCGCGCCGGCACGGTCATGCTCGACGCGTGCCTCACCCCGGAGCTCGCGGCGGAGATCACGCTCCAGCCCGTGCGCCGGCACGGGGTGGACGCCGCGATCTTCTTCAGCGACATCGTCGTCCCGCTGAAGCTCGCCGGCGTCGACGTGGAGATCGTCCCCGGCAGGGGACCGGTGTTCGGCCGGCCGGTGCGCGACGCGGCGGACCTCGCCGACCTCGTCGCCCACGACCTGGACCCCCAGGCGCTCGCACCGATCGAGGAGGCGGTCGCGCGCACGGTCGCGGAGCTGGGCGACGTGCCGCTCATCGGCTTCGCGGGCGCGCCGTTCACCCTCGCCTCCTACGTCGTCGAGGGTGGCCCGTCGAAGGACCAGCTCCGCGCGCGCACCCTGATGCACGCGGAGCCGGAGGCGTGGCGGACGCTGACCGGGTACCTCGCTCGGATCTCCGGCGCGTTCCTGGCGGCCCAGGTCCGCAGCGGCGCCCGGGCCGTGCAGCTGTTCGACTCCTGGGCGGGTGCGCTGTCGGAGGCGGACTACCGGGCCGGCGCGCTCCCCGCGTCGGCGGCGGCGCTCGCCGCCGTGCACGACGTGCCCAAGGTGCACTTCGGCACCGGGACCGCGCTCCTCCTGCCCGCCATGAGGGATGCCGGCGCGGACGTCGTCGGCGTGGATCACCGGCTCCCGCTGGACGCCGCCTCCGCGCTGCTCGGGGGGAGCACCCCCGTCCAGGGCAACATCGATCCCGCGCTGCTCGCCGCGCCGTGGCCGGTGCTGGAGCGGCATCTGGAGGCGGTGGCGGCCGCAGGTCGCGCCGCACCGGCCCACGTGCTCAACCTCGGTCACGGGGTGCCGCCGGACACCGACCCCGGCGTGCTCACGCGCATCGTCGAGTGGACGCACCGGCGCTGATGCGCGCGGTCGTCATCGGCGGGGGCGTCGCGGGGCTGGTCGCCGCGCGACGGCTCGTGCTGGGCGGTGCGGACGTCGTGCTGCTCGAAGCCGCGGACCGCCTGGGCGGCCGGGTCGCCGCCACCGAGCTCGGCGGTGTGGTGCTCGACACGGGCGCCGAGAGCTTCGCGGTGCGCGGCGGCGCCGTCCGGGCCCTCGTCGACCGGCTCGGGCTCGGTGCGGACGTGCAGGACCCGGCGGGGTCCGCCTGGGTCGCCCTCCCCGACAGGACGGTGCCCCTCCCGAGCGCCGGGCTGCTCGGCATCCCCTCCTCGCCGCTCGCCACCGACGTGATCCGGGTCCTCGGTGCGGGCGGCGCGGCACGGGCCTACGTCGATCGGCTGCTCCCGGTGCTGGGGGTCGGTCGCTACGACCGGCTCGGCCCGCTCGTGCGGCGGCGGATGGGCGACCGCGTCCTCGATCGGCTCGTCGCCCCGGTGGTCGGCAACGTGTACGGCGCCGACCCGGACGAGGTGCCGCTCGACGCGGTCGCCCCGGGTCTGAACGCGGCGCTCACCCGGGCGGGCACGTTGTCGGGCGCGGTGCTCGAGCTGCGCGCCGCAGCGCCTCCTGGTGCCGCCGCCCAGGGCATCGCCGGCGGCGTGCACCGCCTGGTGACGGCGCTGACCGACGGGCTGCGCGCGGCGGGGGTCGATCTGCGGCTCGGGTCGCGGGTGATCGGCGTGCACCCGGATCCGCTCGGGGGCCCGATCACGGTCGTCACCGCCGAGGAGGATCTGCAGGCGGACCGGGTCGTGGTCGCGGCGGACGGCGCGACCGCGCTCGAGCTGCTCGCCGACGCCGCGCCGGCGCTCGCGGCGCTGCCGCTGCCCGCGCCGGCGCGCACGCGGGCGGTGCTCCTCCAGGTGCCGGACCGCCGCCTGGACGCGGCGCCGCGCGGCACGGGTGTGCTCCGGGCCGCCGGCCGCGAAGGGGTGCGGGCGACCGCGATCACCCACCTCACCGCGAAGTGGCCATGGCTGCGCGACCGCGTCGAGCCGGGTACGCATTACCTCCGGCTGTCGTACCGCGGCGGCGACGAGGTGCCGGACGGCGTCGCCGCCGCGGACGCCGCCGCACTGCTCGGGGTCGACCGGATCGCGGTCGCCGCTCGGGCGGACGCGGTGTGGACCGACAGCGCGCCGGCGCTCGCACCCGAGACGCTCGCGGTCCGCAGCGCGCTCGCTCGGACCGCGCTGCCTGCGGGCCTGACGGTCGCCGGCTCCTGGGTGGCGGGCACGGGGCTCGCCTCCGTGGTGGCCGGCGCCGAGAGGGCGGCGAGCCTCGAGGCTCCTGATCATCCGTCGGGAAGCTCCTGAGCACACAGTCGGCCCTCGATACAGTGGCCCGATTCCTTCGATCCAAAAAGGGGTGAGCCATGCAGGGCCGAATCCTGTTCGTCGCCGGCGCAGCCGTCGGGTACGTCCTCGGAGCGCGGGCCGGCCGGCGGCGCTATGAGCAGATCAAGGCGGCCGCCGACCGCCTCTGGAACGACCGCAACGTCCAGAAGGGCGTGCACGAGGTCGTCGGCACCGTCCAGGGCTTCGTCAAGGAGAAGGCGCCGGAGGTGCAGGACGCCGTCGTCGGCCAGGCGAAGAAGGTGGCCGCGAAGGTGAAGAAGACCGACGACGACGGCGCCCCGTCGCCGTCCATCTGACGACGATGGCGGCCGAGAGGAGCGACGGCAAGAAGTCCGTCTTCGCACTCATCGGTGAGCTGCCGGGGCTCATCACCACCCTCATCCGGGACGAGTTCGAGCAGATCAAGCGGGAGGCCGTCGGCCGCCTGAAGAGCGCGGGCATCGGCATCGCCCTCTTCCTGGGCGCCGCGGTGTTCCTGTACTTCGCCGCGTTCCCGCTCATGGCCGCGGTGATCCTCGGCATCGGGGAGGCCCTGCCGCTCTGGCTGTCCGCCCTCATCGTCGGGGTGGCGCTGCTGCTCGTCGCGGTGGTGCTGGCGCTCATCGGGGTGTCGCGGCTCAAGAAGGGCGTGCCTCCGGTGCCCAAGGAGGCGGTCGACAGCGTGAAAGACGACGTGAAGGCGTTCAAGGGGGTCCAGCAGTATGACCGATGACAAGGAGCGGCAGCTCTCGGAGATCCGGTCGGACATCGAGGCGACCCGCCAGCGGCTCGCGGAGACCCTCGATGCGATCGAGGACCGCCTCGACGTGCCGAAGCGCGTCCGCGAGGCCGTGCGCGACGCGATCGAGCGGCTCGACGCGATCCGGCAGGATCACCCGGAGTACGTGTACGCCGCGATCGCGAGCGCGCTCGGTCTGGTCGCAGGCGTGACGGCGCTGATCGTCCGGAGTGCGGCGAGGCGGTAGCACCGCCCGGTCCACGATCTCGTCCCGGCCCGGGCATCCCGGGCCGGGACGAGGCGCTCGGGAACGGGTGCGACACTGGTGGCGGCCCGCGCGGACGCGGCCGACGACGGGCGCGCTCGAGTGCGTGCCGACCGCCGTGCGGGTCGCAGCCGCCCGCGCGGACGAACCAGAACGCGCTGCCGGCGAAGGAAGTACCGCACCATGACAGACGAGGGCTGGGCCCTCTGGGCCGTGTTCCGCCGAGGGACCGCTGGACAGATACCGGGCGACGAGACGCCGGAGCACCTGGCCCACGTGCTCGACGAGCTCGCCGAACGCGGCGTGACGACGCGCGGGATCTACGACGTCTCGGGTCTCCGGGCCGACGCGGACCTCATGTTCTGGCTGCACGGCGACGATCCCGCCGTCCTGCAGTCGGCGCTGCGCCGCATCCGCCGCACGGCGATGATCGCGCCGCTCCTGCCCACCTGGAGTGCGCTCGGCGTGCACCGCGACGCGGAGTTCAACCGCAGCCACGTGCCCGGCTTCCTGCGCGGCGAGCGTCCCCGCGCGTGGCTGGCCGTGTACCCCTTCGTCCGCGGCTACGACTGGTACGTGCTCCCGGAGGACGACCGGAAGCGCATGCTCGCCGAGCACGGCAGGAAGGGCGCCGCGTACACGTCGGTGGTCGCGAACACGGTCGCGGCGTTCGCGCTCGGCGACTACGAGTGGATCCTGCCCATGGAGTCCGACTCGCTCACCGACCTCGTGGACATGATGCGCGCCCTCCGCGCCACCGAGGCCCGGCTCCACGTGAACGAGGAGACCCCGTTCTTCACGGGCCGCCGCATCGAGCTCGACGAGCTGGTCGAGGTGCTGTCGTGACGGCCGTGAACCTCGGCGCCGTGCGCAACGCCTCCGAGGCCGCGGTCTCCGGCCCCGAGCACGTGGAGGAGCCCGTCGCGTACGACGCCATCCTGCTCGCGAGCTTCGGCGGCCCAGAGGGGCAGGACGACGTCATCCCGTTCCTCCGCAACGTCACCCGCGGCCGCGGCATCCCCGACGAGCGGCTGGAGGAGGTCGCGCACCACTACCGGCACTTCGGCGGCGTCTCGCCCATCAACGCGCAGAACCGCGCGCTGAAGGCCGCCCTCGAAGCGGAGCTCGCCGCGAGGGGCGTCGACCTGCCCGTGTACTGGGGCAACCGCAACTGGGCGCCGTACCTCTCGGAGGCGCTGCGTGAGGCGGCCGCCGCGGACGACACCCGGCTGATCGCCATCGCGACGAGCGCATACAGCTCGTACTCCTCCTGCCGTCAGTACCGCGAGGACTTCGCGCGCGAGCTCGACGAGACGGGGCTCGCGGACACGATGGTCATCGACAAGGTGCGCCAGTACTTCGACCACCCCGGCTTCGTCGCGCCGTTCGTCGCGGGCGTCGCGGACGGGCTCGCCGAGCTCGAACGGCGGGTGCCGGGCATCGATCTCGCCACCCAGGCCCACGTGCTGTTCTGCACCCACTCGAACCCGACCGGGGACGCGTCCCGCAGCGGGCCTCACGAGCGCGGCTTCGGCGAGGGCGGCGCGTACGCGGCCCAGCACCGGGCGGTCGCCGAGGTCGTCATGGCGAGGTCCGGCCGGGACGTGCCGTGGGATCTCGTCTACCAGTCGCGCAGCGGCCCCCCGAGCCAGCCCTGGCTCGAGCCCGACGTGAACGACGCGCTCGCGACGCTCGCGGAGCGCGGCGTGAAGGGTGTGCTGCTCGTGCCGCTCGGCTTCGTCTCCGACCACATGGAGGTCATGTGGGACCTCGACGAGGAGGCGAAGGCGACCGCGGCGGAGCTCGGTCTCGTCGCGGTGAGGACCCCGACGCCCGGCGTCGACCCGGCCTACGTGGCCGGCCTCGTCGACCTCGTGCTCGAGCGGGTGCACGGCACCCCGACCGCGGAGCGACCGGCGGAGACCGCGCTCGGACCCTGGTACGACGTCTGCCGGCCAGGGTGCTGCGAGAACGCCAGGCTCGGGTTCCGTCCGGCGGTCGCGGGGCTCGCTCCGTGACGGTCCGGCTCGGCACGAGGGGGAGCGCGCTCGCGCTCGCGCAGGCCGGGACGATCCGGGACGCGATCCGGGCGCTCGGAACCGAGTGCGAGCTGGTGACCGTCACGACCGACGGGGACGTGTCGAAGGCGTCGCTCGCGCAGATCGGCGGTACCGGCGTGTTCGCCGGCGCGCTGCGGGCCGCCCTCGCCGGGGGTGCGGTGGACCTGGTCGTCCACTCGTTGAAGGACCTCCCGGTCGCTCCCGCCCCCGGCCTCGTCGTGGCGGGCGTGCCCGAGCGCGAGGACGCGCGGGACGTGCTGTGCGCGCGCGACGGGCTCGACCTCGCCGGCCTCCCCGCGGGCGCGACGGTGGGCACGGGCTCGCCCCGCCGCCACGCGCAGCTCGTCGACCGGCGGCCGGACCTGCGGGTGGTGGACCTGCGGGGCAACGTCGACACGCGCCTCGGCCGGGTGCGCGACGGCGACCTCGACGCGGTGGTGCTCTCGCGTGCCGGCCTCGCAAGGCTGGGCAGGCTGGAGGCGGTCACGGAGGTGCTCGAGCTGGACGCGTGGCCCACCGCGGCCGGCCAGGGGGCGCTCGCGATCGAGGTCCGCGCGGCGGACGCCGACCCCGCCACGACGATCGGGGCGCTCGTCGCCCGGTTGACCGATCCCGTCGCCCGGGACGCCGCGACCGCCGAACGTCGCGTGCTCGGGCTGCTCGAGGCCGGCTGCGCCGCGCCGATCGGCGTCGCGAGCGCCGTGCACGAGGGGACCGCCGAGCTGTGGGCCGCGGTGCACCGCCCCGGTGGCGGCCGGCGGATCGACCGGCGGACCGCGGTGGACCTCGCGGGCCGCGACCGCCCCGCGGTGCTCCTCGCCGCGGCGGAGGCGCTCGCGCGCGACCTCCTCGCTGCCGGAGCCGCCGAACTCGCTCCGCTCGGAGCCTCCGCATGAGCGCGGACAAGCCGCTCCGCGGCTGGCGCGTGCTCGTGCCGCGCGGCGGTCCGTGGGGTCACGGCGTCGCCGCGGAGCTGCGCCTCCGGGGCGCGAACCCCGTCGTCGCGCCCTCGATCAACTTCGCGGGCACGGCCGACGAGCCCGCCCTGGACCGCGGGCTCGAGCGGCTCCGGGCGGGGGAGTACGACTGGATCTCGATCACGAGCGCCACCACGGTCGACGTGCTCGCGGCGCACCGGGTCGTCATCCCCGAGCGCACGAAGGTCGCGGCGGTCGGCGAGACGACGGCCGCCGCGCTCGGGGCCGTCGGCTACCGCGTCGACTTCGTGCCACGGCGGGACAACTCCGCGGCCGGGCTGCTCGCCGAGTGGGCCGACGCGACCGACGGCGTCGTGCCGCTGCGCATCCTCGCCCTCCGCAGCGACATCGCGAAGCCCGTGCTCACCGACGGCCTGCGGGCCGCAGGGCACGACGTCGACGCGGTGGTCGCGTACCGGACCGTCGGGGTGCCGATCGCACCGGAGACGATCGCGAGCGTCGCGGCCGGCCAGTTCGACGCGATCCTCATCACCTCAGGCAGCGTGGCCAACCAGATCTCGATGCAGATCGGGCTCGTGCCGTCGCGCACCGTCATCGCGTGCATCGGCCCGCGCACGGCCGTCGACGCCGAGGCCGCCGGCCTGCGCGTCGACCTCGTCGCCCGCGAGCGCAGCAGCGAGTCGCTCATCGACACGCTCGTGGAGCTCGCCCTCCACCGAACCATGCAGGGACCACTGCCGTGAACCTCCCCATCCGCCCCCGCCGCATCCGCCAGTCGGCCGCCGTCCGCCGCCTCGTCGCGGAGACCCGGCTGGACCCCGCCCAGCTCGTGCTCCCCGCCTTCGTCCGGGAGGGCATCACCGAACCCCGACCCATCGAGTCGATGCCGGGCACCCTGCATCACAGCCTCGACAGCCTGCGCCGCGCCGCCGTCGAGGCCGCTGAGGCGGGCGTGGGCGGGATCATGCTCTACGGCGTCCCCGAGCACCGCGATGCGGTGGGCTCGGGCGGCAGCGACCCGGACGGCGTGCTGAACGTCGCGACCCGGGCGGTGGCGGAGGAGGTCGGGGACGCGCTGGTCGTGCAGACCGACCTCTGCCTCGACGAGTTCACGGATCACGGGCACTGCGGGGTGCTCGCCCCCGACGGCAGCGTCGACAACGACGCGACGCTGCTCCGCTACCGCGAGATGGCCCTCGCTCAGGCGGACGCCGGCTCGGCCATGCTCGGGCTGTCGGGGATGATGGACGGCCAGGTCGCCGCGGTGCGCGAGGCGCTGGACGCGGCGGGCAGGCAGGACGTGCTGCTGCTCGCCTACGCCGCGAAGTACGCCTCCGCGCTCTACGGGCCGTTCCGCGACGCGGTCGAGTCGGCGCTGCAGGGCGACCGCCGCACCTACCAGCTCGACCCGGCGAACCGCCGCGAGGGGCGCCGCGAGGCGGTGCTCGACGTCGAGGAGGGCGCCGACGTCGTCATGGTCAAGCCGGCCTCGTTCTACCTCGACGTGCTCGCCGACGTCGCGCGGGAGAGCCCGGTGCCCGTCTGGGCCTACCAGGTGTCGGGCGAGTACGCGATGGTCGAGGCCGCTGCGCGGAACGGCTGGATCGACCGCGAGCGCACGATCCTCGAGTCGATCACCGCGATCCGGCGCGCGGGCGCCGATGCGGTGCTCACCTACTGGGCCGTGGAGGTGGCCGGATGGCTGAGGAACCGCTGACCGGCGCTGCGCACCTCGCGGACGCCGCCGCCGAGCCGAGCGGCCCCGGGCCGCAGGAGCCGTTCGACGCGAACGCCCGGTTGTTCGAGCGGGCACAGCGCTCGATCCCAGGTGGGGTCAACTCGCCCGTCCGCGCCTACCGCTCGGTCGGGGGAGCCCCGCGCTTCGTGCAGCGCGCCTCCGGCCCCTACGTCTACGACGCGGAGGACCGCGAGTACGTGGACCTCGTCGCCAGCTGGGGACCCGCGCTGCTCGGGCACGGCCACGCGGCCGTCGTCGAGGCGGTGAAGCGCGCCGCCGACCGGGGGCTCTCCTTCGGGGCGCCCACCGAGGGCGAGGTCGAGCTGGCCGAGCTCGTCCGCGCGCGGGTGCGCCGCGACGGCCGCTCCCCCGTCGAGCGGCTGCGCCTCGTGTCCACGGGGACCGAGGCGACGATGACCGCGGTGCGGCTCGCCAGGGGCGCCACCGGCCGGCCGCTGATCGTGAAGTTCGCCGGGCACTACCACGGGCACTCCGACGGCCTGCTCGCCGATGCGGGCTCGGGCGTCGCCACGCTCGCACTGCCCGCCTCCGCGGGCGTCCCCGCCGAGATCGCGGCGCAGACGCTCGTGCTGCCGTACAACGACGAGGGCGCGCTCCGGCTCGCGTTCGAGCGGCACCCCGGCCGGATCGCCGCGGTGATCACGGAGGCCGCCGCGGCGAACATGGGGGTCGTCGCACCGGACGCCGACTTCAACCGCACCCTCGTCGAGGTGGCGCACGCGCACGGTGCCCTCGTGATCATGGACGAGGTGCTGACCGGGTTCCGCGTGCACGCGGGCGGCTGGTGGGCGCTCGATCCCGCCGGCGCCGTCGACGTCGACCTGCTCACCTACGGCAAGGTGATCGGCGGGGGCATGCCCCTCGCCGCGCTCGGTGGCCGAGCGGCGGTCATGGACCTCCTCGCGCCGCTCGGCCCGGTGTACCAGGCAGGCACGCTGTCGGGGAACCCGCTCGCCGTCGCCGCGGGCCTCGCGACCCTCCATGCGGCGGACGAGGACGTGTACGCCCGCGTCGACGCCGCAGCGGACCGCGTCGTCGCCGCGGTGGGCTCGGCGCTCACGGAGGCGGGGGTCCGGCACGCGATCTCGCGGGCGGGGAACCTGTTCAGCGTCGCGTTCGGCCTCGACCGGCCGCCCAGGGACTACGACGAGGTCCGCGAGCAGGAGGCGTGGCGGCACCCCGCCTTCTTCCACGCGATGCTCCAGCAGGGCGTCAGCCTGCCGCCCTCGGTGTTCGAGGCGTGGTTCCTCACGGCGGCGCACGACGACGCCGCGCTCGCGCGGGTCGAGGCGGCGCTGCCCGCCGCGGCACGGGCCGCAGCGGCGGCGACCCCGCCCGCCTGACCCGGGGTGGTCTCGCCCCGAGGCCACTCCGAGCGCACGTCGTGGTCGGCCGCGGGCGGCTACGCGATCGGCGGGACCGTCCTCGGGCGGATCAGGAGGAGCATCGCGGTCGCCGCGCACACGCCACCGACCGATGCCACGATCCCGATCGACGACGCGGCCGCGGAGCCGAGCAGGCCGACGAGCACCGGGATGATCGCGGCGAGCCCGAAGTTGCCGACGCCGAGGAGGCTCGCGGCGGTGCCCGCCTCCTCCCCGTGGTGGATCAGCCCCAGCACCTGCACGCTCGGGAACGCGAAGCCGCAGGCCGTCATGAACAGGCACAGGGGAGCGATGACCGCGACCAGCGGCGCCGGGTACAGCGCCGTCGAGACGAGGGCCACCGCGCTCAGCAGCTGCGCGGAGATCGTGGCGACGAGGATCCACTGGGGGCCGACCCGGCGCATGACCCGCGCTGCGGACTGCGCGCCGACGATCACCCCGACCGAGTTCACCGCGAACACGAACCCGTACTGCTGCGGGCTCAGGCCGTAGCGGTCCTGCAGCAGGAAGGGCGACACCGCGAGGTACGAGAACAGCCCGGCACCCTGCATCGCGCCCACGACCGCAGCGCCGACGAACACCCGGTCGGAGAGCACGGCCCGGTAGCGGGCCCGCACCGTGCCGCGGCGATCGGCCGATCCACCGTCCGACCGACGGGTCTCGCCGAGCGAGAACGCGGCGAGCGAGAGCGCGGCGGCGCCGTAGATCGCGAGGGAGACGAAGAGGCCGCGCCAGTCGAGGACGGCGAGCAGCTGGGACCCGATCAGCGGCGCGAGGATGGGCGCCAGCCCGGAGACGAGCCCCATGTTCGCGAGCATGCGGACCAGCCGGTGCCCGTGGAACAGGTCGCGCACCATCGCCGCCGCGACGACGCCTCCGCCTGCCGCCCCCACGCCCTGCAGCAGCCGCAGCGCCGCGAGCACGCCCACGTTCGGGGCCACGGCGGCGCCGAGGCAGGTGAGCACGTGCAGCGTCGTGGCCGCGAGCAGGGGCACGCGCCGGCCGAAGCGGTCGGAGAGCGGACCGACGACGAGCTGTCCCAGCGCGAAGCCGAGGATCGTCGCCGACAGGGTCAGCTGGATCGCGACGTCGGAGGTGCGGAACGAGGCCTGCACCGCGGGGAAGGCCGGCAGGTACAGGTCGGTCGTGAACGGGCCGAGCGCGACGAGCAGCCCGAGCACCACGACGACGGTCGTGCGGGCGCGCCGGTGGAGGGCGTCGCCCGGCGACACGGCGGGTCGGATGACGGGGATGGCGGCGGTGTTCGTGGACACGGGTTCCTGAACGGATCGAAAGCGGTGGAGCGCCGGCCCGGACACGGGGACACCGGATCCGGCGTCGACGCTCGTGGAGGCGCGTGCAGGCTCGATCTGCAAGCGGTTGCGGAGCAAATCGCCACGCGGGCGCTGCACGGGTCGTAGCGTTGTCCGTGCCCGGATCGACCGGACTGCGGGGAACGGGTGGGATGCCGGCGACGATCCGGGACGTGGCCAGGCTGGCGGGGGTGTCGGAGGCCACCGTGTCCCGGGCCCTGCGGGACCTGCGGCACGTCGCCCCGGAGACCGCGGAAGCGGTCCGCGAGGCCGCTGATCGTCTCGGCTTCGTCGCCTCGCGCAGCGCCTCCGCGCTCGCCACCGGGCGCCCGAAGGCGGTGACCGTGGTCACGCCGGCGCTGACGCCGTGGTTCTACTCGTCGGTCGTCGAGGGGGTGGACGCGGCGCTGCGCCAGGCGGGGTGGGCGACGAGCCTGGTGAACCTCGGCGAGGCGGGCGGCCAGCGGCGGCGGCTGACCGCGGCGGAGCTGCACGCGGGGAACGCGTCCGCCCACATCGTGAACGGGTTCGGGCTCGACGAGGAGGAGCAGCGCGTCGTCCGGGAGGTGCGTGAGCCGGTGGTGACCGTCGGCGGCCGCGTCGCCGGCGTGCGCGGCATCGGGATCCCGGAGGCGGAGGCCGCCCGGCTCGCCGTCCGTCACCTCCTGGACCTGGGACACCGCCGGATCGGGCACGTCGGCGGTGACCGCGAGCCGGGGCTGAACGCGTTCGTGGTGGGTGCCAGGCGGGCGGCGTGGGCCGAGCTGCTCACCGAGGCGGGGGTCGACCCCGATGACGGCCTCTTCGTCTCGGGGGGCATGCAGCTGGAGGCGAGTCGCGCCGCGGCGCTGCGACTCCTCGCCGGCGCCGACCGCCCCACCGCGGTCTTCGCGGCCTCGGACGAGGCCGCGTACGGCGTGATGCTCGCGGCGCGCGGGCTGGGGCTGCGCGTCCCCGAGGCCGTGTCGGTCGCGGGGCTCGACGACCTGCCGTTCTCGGCCGCATTCGGGCTCACGACCGTGCGGCAGTCACCCGCCGAGCAGGGGGCGAGGGCCGCGGCGCTGCTGCTCGCCGAGCTGGGCGTGCGCCGGGGGGCCGTGAGCACCGCGCCCGCGCCGGTGGAGCTCGTCGTCAGGACGTCGACCGCTCCGCCGAGCCGGTCCGTGCCCGACCGCGCTCCGGGGGCGACCCGCGGCTGATGGGGCGGCGCGCGCCGCCCCGTCAGCCGCGCAGGGCCCCCGCAGCGGCGTCAGGCCGTGAGGCGCACGACGATCCGGCCCCGGACGCGGCCCGCGAGCACGTCCTCCGCTGCCGACGGCACCTCCTCGAGCCCGATCGTGCGCTCGACGAGTCGGTCGACGGTGGCCGCGTCGATCCGCTCGGCGAGCAGCTCCCACGCCTCCGCCCGGCGCTGCGGCTCGAGGTCGACGGAGAAGATGCCGGCCAGGGTGACGCCGCGGAGGATGAAGGGCAGCACCGAACCCGGCAGGTCGGGCGATGCGGCGAGCCCACACGCGGCCACCACGCCCCCGGGGAGCGTCTGGGCGATCGCGTTGACCAGCGCGCCACCGCCCACGGAATCGACGACGCCGGCCCAGGCGGCCCGCTGCAGCGGGCGCCCGGCTTCGGCGGGCAGCCGGTCCACTACCTCCGCAGCGCCGAGGGCGCGCAGGTGGTCGCCGAGCGCCGCGGCGCGGCCCGTCGCGGCGTGCACCTCCCGGCCGCCGGCGGCGAGCAGCGCGATCGCGAATCCGCCGACGCCCCCGCCCGCCCCGGTGACGAGCACGGGACCGTCCGGGATGCCCGCGCGTTCGAACGCCAGCACCGAGAGCGCCGCGGTGACCCCCGCGGTGCCGATGGCTGCGGCCTGCTGCGGCGTGAACGCGTCCGGGACGGGGACGGCCGTCGACGGGTCGATCGCGACCCGGTCGGCGAGGCCGCCGTCGACCCGCTCCCCGAGCCCGGCGCCCGTCACGATGACCGTCCGTCCGGCGTCGTCGCGGCCGACCACGTCGATGCCCGGCACCATGGGGAGCGACCGGAGCACCCCGGGTTGTCCGGCGACCGCCAGGGCGTCCTTGTAGTTGAGCGAGGACCAGAGCCCGGTGACGGCGGCGCCCTCCGGGTCCGGGCGGTCGGTCAGGCGCGCGGGTGCGCCCTGTTCCGTGGCGAGGATCGCGCGCACGGTCAGCCGTCGAGCTCGACGGTGCGGGCCTCGCCGACGTCCGGGCGACCGCCCGTCACCGCGGCCTTGGCGTACTTGAAGAGGACGACCGGCTTCGGGTCGTCGGAGGCCCAGTACTCCGCGGTCCGCGCCGACACCTGCAGCAGCGCCACCTTCGGGTCGTCGCGGCCGCCCTCGAACCAGGCCTCGGCGCCGGTGTCCCAGAGCTCGTCGATCTTGGCGGCGTCCTTGACCACGTGCGCCTCGCCCGCGATCGAGACCCAGCCCTTGCCGGACTGGAGCGCGACGTTGACCTGCGGGTTCGCCCGCACCTCGTCCGTCTTGTGGGACGGGTCCTCGGTGAAGAACCAGAGGTCGCCGTCGAACTCGCGCTGCTCGAGCGTCATGGGGCGGCTCACCAGCTGCCCGTCCGCGCTGACGGTCGTGATGATGCCGATGCGCGCCTTGTCGATGAGTGCGCGGAGCCGCTCGGTCTCGTCCTGTGTCGCCATCCGCGGGACGGTAGTCCGTCGGGAGGTGAGAAGCCTGCGGGCGGCGTGTCGATGCGGGAGCGCGCCGCTCGCGTTCCTACGCTGTCCCCCGTGCGGGGGACAGCGAGTCCGGCGCTCGGCGCCGTCCCGGCGGTGCGGACCGTCTACGCGCCCGCGGATCCCGTCGACCTCCTCGCGACCGTCCGGGTGCTCCGTCGCGGCGCCGGTGATCCGACGTTCCGGCGCGAGCCCGACCGCCCGGTCGTGTGGCGGACGGTGCGGACGCCCGAGGGTCCCGCGACACTGCGGCTCGCGCAGCACGGCGACGGCGCCGTGCACGCCGCCGCATGGGGCGAAGGAGCCGAGTGGGCCATCGACGGCGTGCCCGAGCTGCTCGGCGACGGGGACGACTGGAGCGACCTCGACGTCGCCGCCGTACCGCTGCTCGCGGAGACGCGGCGCCGTCAGCAGGGGCTGCGCCTCACCAGGTGCAGGCAGGTGCTCGAGATGCTGGTCGCGGCGATCCTCGAGCAGAAGGTGGCCACGGTCGATGCGCACCGGGCGTGGGCGTGGCTCCTCCGGCGCCACGGCGAGCGCGCGCCCGGTCCGGCCCCCGACGGCATGCGGGTCGCGCCGACCGCGGAGACGTGGCGGCGCATCCCCTCCTGGGACTGGCACCGCGCCGGCGTCGACCCGAAGCGGTCGGCGGCGGTGATGGCGGCCACGGCCGTCGCGCCGGGCCTCGAGCGCACCCTCGGCCTCGGCCGGGGCGGTGCGGAGGTCGCGAAGCGCCTCAGGAGCGTGCCGGGCGTCGGCATCTGGACCGCCGCAGAGACGACGCAGCGGTCGCACGGCGACCCGGACGCCCCGAGCTTCGGCGACCTGCACCTGCCCGGGATCGTCGGCACGGCCCTGATCGGTAGGAAGGTCGACGACGCGGGCATGCTCGAGCTGCTCGAGCCGTGGCGGGGGCATCGGCAGCGGGTGATGCGCCTCATCGTCGCCTCGGGCGTCGCCGTGCCCCGGCGGGCGCAGCGGCTCGCGCCCCAGGACCACCGCTTCCACTGAGCCGAGGCCCCACTCCCTTCGTCGTTCAGGAGGATTTCGCCGGTGGCGGCAGGATCTCCTGAACGACGAAGGGGTGGGAGCCGACCGGCGCCGCGCGGCGGAGCAGGTCGGGTCAGACGGCGGGGCGCTCCGGATCGGTGAGGGCGGCAGGAGGGAGCGCTGCGAGCCGTCCCGCGATCGCGGACCGCGCCTCCCTGCCCCCGTCGAGGATGCGCTGCAGCTCCTGCGGGCGCAGCGGCGTGAGTCCCACCAGCCGGACCTCGCCCGCAGCGGTGGCGACCGAGTCGGGCACCTCGGGCACCCCGACGCCGATCAGCACGCCGACCCGGCCGTCCTCGTTCCGCCAGCCGTCGGGCGCGTCGGCGGGAACCGCCATCGAGAGCGCGCCGAACTGCTCGAGCTCGGCGGGCAGGTGCATCCCGCTCGCCCCGATGCGTCTGGCGACCGCCGCGACGACCGTGAACCGCCACCCGTCGGCCACGGCGTCCGGGTCGGCGCCGAGCGCCGGGCTCGCGAGGTACACCTCGGCACCGGCGCCGAGCGCGGCGGCGCCCTCCGATGCGGCGAGCCCGTTCGTCGCGAGGAGCTGCAGCCCGTCGGCCCGCCGGACCAGCAGGTAGCCCTGCCGGCGCCAGGAGGGCTGCACGCCGAGCCGCGGCTCGACCGGCTCGACCTCGCCGATGGCGCCCCACGCGGCGGTGAGCGCGTCCTCGGGCGCCGACGCGGCGTCGGCGGATCGGAGCACCGGGAGGGGCGCGGTGCTCGGCGCCGGATCGGCGGGAGCCGGCCACGCGTCGAACCCGCCGTTCGCCGCCGAGGCGGCCGAGGAGGGCGCGGCCGGAGGAGCCGCGGCGGAGGTCGCTGGGGCGGCCGGAGCGGACGGCGGCCATGCGGTGGCCCCCTGATCGAAGCGGCGACCGTCGGGGTTCGCGGGCAGCACGCTCAGGACGAGCAGGATGAGGCCCCCGACGGACGGGATGAGACCGAGGAGGAAGAGGAGCCCGGAGAGGTTCGCGTCGTGCAGGCGCCGCACGGTGAGCGCGATGCTGGGGACGATCTGCGCGAGGGCGAAGACCACCAGCGTGAACAGCAGCACGGCGCCGACCGCGTTCGGGATCGCGGCGAAGCCCGAGCCCTGCCTGGCGATCGCTGCTCCGATCGCCAGCAGGATCGCGCCCGCGGCCCCGAGCACGACGGCGATCACCACGCTGATCAGCACCGTCCACCAGTACTCGGAGAGGCTCGCGCGGCCCGAGAACACCACGTACCGGCGCCAGTACCGCGCGTAGGCCGTCAGCGGGGAGGCGCCGTACAGCGGCAGATCGGGATCGGTGGGGTCGACGGGCATACCGCTCCTGACGCGCTCGAACACGGACCGCTCGACTGTAGCGACGGCCCGTGCCCGAGGGGTCCGGCTACGCGGGCCGTCCGACCTGCGACAGCCGCTGGAAGCTGCGCACCGGCACCTCCCGCACCCGCTTGCCCGGGTACGGTGCCTCGATCATCCGGTTGTGCCCCACGTAGATCGCGACGTGGTACACCGCGCCGGGACGCCCGTAGAAGATGAGGTCGCCCGGCTTGCGGTGGGCGTACGAGACGAGCCGGTGGTGCCGCTTGGCCGTCCGCCACTGCGCGGTCGCGCTGTGGCCGCCGATGCCGACGTGCACCGCCTGGTACGACCGCATCGTCAGCCCGGAGCAGTCGTAGCGGTGCGGCCCCGCGGCGGCGAACACGTACGGATCGCCGATCTGCTTGCGAGCGAAGGACACGGCACGCAGCGCCTTCGTTCGCCCCACCAGCGCCGCGGTGGTGACGACGGCGCCGTCGGCGGTGGGGGCACCGACGTGCACGCCGAGGGCGGTCAGGCGGCCGAGCAGCCCGTCGAGCTCGGGGGTCTGCTGCGCGGCCAGCGTGGCGAGCGCCCGCTCGGCCCGGTCCGCGGCGGCCCGGTTCGCCGTGGTGTCGTGCTCGAGCACGGCCTCGTCGGCGAGCTGCGCCGTCCGGCCGGCCCGATCGGCCTGGCCCTCGAGGACGGCGAGCCGGGCCTGCACGAGCTGCTCGACGGCCGTCTGCCGGGCGGCGGAGGGGGCCGCTGCGTCCGGGGCGGAGTGGGGTGCCGCTGCGACGACGCAGCCGACGGCGACAGCGGCTGCGGTCGCTGCGCCGGTCAGGACGAGCGCGGTGCGCCGAGCGGCGGTCCGGATGCGCATGGGGGACTCCTTGACGTCGGGCGCGGCAGGTCGAAGGCATGCCGCAGGCGCGCCGGAGGCCGGCCGGACGCGGGTGTCGTCGGCCATGGCGCTGGCGCCGGATGGGCGTCTCCCCGGGGGCATCGGGAGGACGGCGGGTTGTCGCGGAGGAAGGTAACAGGACGATCACGCCGAGTGCGAGCGGGTCGCCGGCGGCGGCCCCGCGGTGTGGTCGGATCGGCCCCGTCGAGGCACTCGAACCCCAGGTCGTGCCCGGGATTCCCAGGGCAGCGCCGATGGTCGCATCGGATCCCGCTCAGCGGAATCCGGCGCCGATCAGGCGCTCGTGCGGTTCACGAGGCGCGACAGCACGATGGCGCTGCGCGTGTGGTCCACGTTGGGCGCGACGCGGACCCGCTCGAGCGCCAGCTCGAGGCTCGGGATGTCCCGGCTGCGCATGTGCACGATCGCGTCCGCGCTGCCCGTGACGGTGCCCGCGTACACCACCTCCGGCACGGCGGAGAGGATGCGCCGCAGCTCGGTCGGGGACACCGTGCCCCGACAGAACAGCTCGACCCACGCCTCCGTGCTCATGCCTTCGGTCGCGGGGTCCACCTGCACCGTGAACGACCGGATGACGCCCTCGGCGAGCAGTCGATCCACCCGGCGCTTCACCGCGGAGGCGGAGAGGCCCACGACCGCGCCGATGTCGCCGTAGGCGGACCGTGCATTGCGCTTCAGGAGGTCGATGATGCGGGAGTCGATGGCATCCATGCGAAAAGCGTAGGACTCCATTGCGTCCAGGAGGCTGTCCGCGCAGCATCGGTGCGCGCCCCGCTCGCCGCGCGCGCTCGCGGGAAGCGGATGATCGGGTCGGCGCGACGGAGGCACGAGACCCGCGGATCGTTGCGTCCCGCGGGCGCGGACGCAGCGGGATTGCGTGGGATCCGCGGCCGTTGCGCGATTTCGCAGGCACACTGGAAGAGCCGTCGACCTGGTCCGGCACCGTTCAGCGTCACCCGAACGAAAGGACCGTCGTGTCGCTTCCCGTCCCCGCCTCCGCCCTCCAGGGGGAACGTGCCGCGCTCCGGCGCCGCTTCCTCATGTGCCGGCCCGAGCACTTCACCGTCGCGTACCGGATCAACCCCTGGATGAATCCGGAGGACCCGACCGACACCTCGGTGGCGCTCGGCCAGTGGCAGACGCTGTACGACACCTACGTCGCGCTCGGTCACGAGGTCGAGCTGATCGACCCGATCGCCGGTCTGCCGGACATGGTCTACGCGGCCAACGGCGGCTTCACCCTCGACGGCGTCGCCTACACCGCGCGGTTCACCCATCCGGAGCGCCAGCCGGAGGGCCCCGCGTACGGCGACTGGTTCCGGGCGCACGGCTTCCGCGTGCACGAGGCGCAGGAGGTGAACGAGGGCGAAGGCGACTTCCTGCTCGTCGGCGACGTGATCCTGGCCGGCACCGGCTTCCGGACGAGCGTCGAGAGCCACGCCGAGCTCGCGGGCGTGACCGGCCGCGAGGTCGTCACCCTCCGGCTCGTCGACCCGCGGTTCTACCACCTCGACACGGCGCTCGCCGTGCTCGATCCGGTGGGGGCCGACGCGAACATCGCCTACCTCCCCGAGGCCTTCGATGAGGCGTCCAGGGCCGAGCTCGCGCGCCGCTACCCCGACGCGGTGGAGGTCGGCATCGAGGATGCCCGCTGGCTCGGGCTCAACTCCATCTCCGACGGCCGCAACGTGGTCATCGCCTCGCGGGCGACCGGCTTCGAGGCGTCGCTGCGCGACCGCGGCTACACGCCGATCGGGCTCGACCTCGCCGAGCTGCTGCTCGGCGGTGGCGGTGTGAAGTGCTGCACGCTCGAGCTGCGGGGCGAGCGATGAGCGGCACGCACCTCGTCGAGGGGACGCGGCCGAGCGCGCTCGCCCGCAACTACCACCCGCTGCCCGTCGAGATCGCCTCGGGGGAGGGCGCGTGGGTCACCGACACGGACGGGCGCCGGTACCTCGACCTGCTCGCCGCGTACTCCGCGGTGAACTTCGGGCACGGCCACCCCCGCCTGATCGCAGCAGCCAAGCAGCAGCTCGACCGGGTGACGCTCGTGAGCCGCGCGTTCGAGAACGACCGGCTCGAACCGTTCGCCCGGGAGCTCGCGGCCCTGGCGGGCAAGCAGATGGTGCTGCCGATGAACACCGGTGCGGAGGCGGTCGAGTCGGGCATCAAGGTCGCGCGCGCCTGGGGCTACCGCGTCAAGGGCGTCCAGGACGGCGCCGCGACGATCGTGGTCGCGAGCGGCAACTTCCACGGTCGCACCACCACGATCGTGTCGTTCAGCGACGACCCGTCCGCCCGGGACGGCTTCGGCCCGTACACCCCCGGATTCCGGATCGTGCCGTACGGCTCGGCGGAGGCGCTCGAGGCCGCGATCGACGACACGACGGTCGCGGTGCTGCTCGAGCCGGTGCAGGGCGAGGCCGGTGTCGTCGTGCCTCCCGAGGACTACCTGCCGGCCGTGCGTCGCATCTGCGACGAGCGCCGGGTGCTCATGATCGCCGACGAGATCCAGTCCGGCCTCGGCCGGGTCGGCGCGACGTTCGCGTGCGACCTCGTCGGCGTGGTCCCGGACCTCTACCTGCTCGGCAAGGCGCTCGGCGGCGGCATCGTGCCGGTATCGGCCGTCGTCGGCGACGAGGACGTGCTCGGCGTGCTCCGGCCGGGGGAGCACGGGTCGACGTTCGGCGGCAACCCGCTCGCGGCGGCCGTCGGGCTGGAGGTCGTGCAGATGCTCGCGACCGGTGAGCCGCAGCGGCGGGCCCGTGAGCTCGGCGACGTGCTGCGCGGCCGGCTCGAGCCCCTCGTCGGGCACGGCGTCACCGCCGTGCGGACGCGCGGCCTCTGGGCAGGGGTCGACATCGACCCCGCGCTCGGCACCGCGCGGGAGGTGTGCGAGCGCATGATGGCCCGCGGCGTGCTCGCCAAGGACACGCACGGCCAGACGGTGCGGTTCGCTCCCCCGATCGTCATCCAGGAGGCGGATCTGCACCACGCGATCGACGTCTTCGAGGCCGCCCTGCGCCCCTGACGCCCGGTCGGCGTCAGGGCCTGGTCGCGATGAGGAGGCAGTCGCAGGCCGTTCCGGCGGCCGTCTCGCGGTCGCGCCTGCCGCTCAGCTCGACCTGCAGGCCCGCCGCCTCCGCCGCGGCGCGCGTCTCATCGGGCGTCGTGCGGATCGCCGGGGTCATGGTGCCCCCGAGGCCGCGCGCGAGGTCCTCCCGGTCGTGCCAGATCCCGAGCAGGACGCCCCCGCGCCGGAGGGACTCGCCTGCGCGGGCGATCGCCGCGGCCAGCGAGTCGGCGGGCAGCTGCCGGTAGCAGATCACGGCGAGGTCGGCGGACTCCGCAGCCGCCCAGGTCGTGGCGTCCGCCTCGATCGTCTCGAGGTCCAGCCCGGCGCTGCGCGAGCGCAGCCCCTGCAGCGCCGCGGCCGAGAAGTCGGTCGCCACCACGCTCCAGCCGCGGCGGGCGAGCCAGAGCGCGTTCCGCCCCTCCCCCGCCCCGATGTCGAGCGCCCGGCCGGGTCGCTGCAGGCGGGCGCCCACCTGCTCGGCGATCCAGCCGTTCGGCGCGTCGCCCCACAGGGTGGTCCCGTCGGCCTCCGCGGCCAGGTAGCGGCCCTCCCAGAAGTCCCTGCTGCGTCGTGTCGCGTCGTCCACCACGCCATCATCCGTCCGGTGCCGGGCGCGCGCCCACCCGGCACCGGAGGGATCAGGATCGGGCCGGTGCGCTCGGTGCGCTCGGTGCGCTCGGTGCGCTCGTCGCGCCGGTCGACGGGGTCGCCGGGGCGTCCTTCTGGCCGGCGCGCGCACCCGGCCCCGCTCCGCGCGGGCCCGCGGGTCCGCCCTTCGGCGGCGTGGGCCGGCCGATGGTCACTGTGGTCGCATCCAGCGTGGTCCCGTTCCGGTCCACCGTGCCGGTCGCCTCGATCCACGTGTCCTTCGCGATGGCCGCGACGGAGGAGGCGGCCCCGTCCTTCGTGATGCTCGCTCCGGACGCGAGGACGATCGTCCGCGTGAAGCCGTCCCGGTCCTGCACGGTCACCGTGCGGCCGTCGACGGTGAGGACGCGGCCGCCGATGTGCGGAGCGTGGTGCGGGCCGGCGTCGCGGTCCGGGCCGCCGTGCGGGCCCGGTGCGACCGTCGACGACGCGGACGTCGACGCGGCGGGGGAGGGTGCGCCGTCCGCGAAGGCCGCGGCGCCGGCGCCGATCGTGCCGATGACGGCCAGCCCGGCGGCCCCGGCGATGATCGCCGCGCGCCGGGTAGCGGGTCGGATGGAAGCGGGCATGTCGTTCTCCTCGGTTCGTGCCGCGACCGCCGCGGCCCTTCCAGCCGACGGCGCGGCGCTGAAGCGGCGCTGAAGCGGCCGGCTTCTTCAGCCCCGCCTCAGGGTGGATCCATCGGGTCCGCTTCAGGTCCGCTTCAGGCCGTGCCCCGAGGGTCGAGGGATGTCCTCCTGCGCCCGGGTGCTCGTCGTCGAGGACGACGCCCTCATCCGGGAGTCGGTGCTGGCCGCGCTCGCGCACGACGGGTTCGTGGTGCGCGGGGTCGAGGACGGCACCGGGATCGCGGCCGTCTCGGCCGACTTCCTGCCGGACCTCGTGCTCCTCGACGTCTCCCTGCCCGGCCCCGCCGACGGCTTCGGGCTCGCGCGCGTGCTGCGACGCGATCGCGACGTGCCCGTGATCTTCCTGACGGCGCGCGACACGGCCGCGGACCGCCTCGCGGGCTTCGACGCAGGAGCCGACGACTACGTCGTCAAGCCGTTCATCGTGGAGGAGCTGATCGCCAGGGTCCGGGCGGTGCTGCGCCGACTGGGCCGGCTGCCTGCGACCCTCGACCTCGGTGATCTCACGATCGACGAGGGCGGCACCGCGGTGGTGCGCGCCGGCGTCCTCCTCGACCTCACCGCCACCGAGTACCGGCTGCTCGCCTACCTGGCGCACGAGCGCGGCCGGATCCTGTCGAAGACACAGCTGCTCACGCAGGTGTGGGGGTACGACGACTACGACGCGAACCTCGTCGAGGTGCATGTCAGCGCGCTCCGCCGGAAGCTCGAGGAGCACGGCCCGCGGATCCTGCACACGGTCCGCGGGTTCGGCTACGTCCTGCGGCCGGTCGAGAAGGTCAGGGCGGCGTGAGGACCCCGTCCCTCCGGCGCCGGGTGGTGCTCTGGTCCGTCGCGGTGCTGGCCCTGCTGCTCCTCGTCGTGGGCGTCGGCGTCGACCTGACGCTCGCCGCCGTGCTGAAGGCGGAGCAGCGGCAGCGCCTCGAGTCGGTGGCCTCCCTCGCGGGGGCCCTGACCGGGCTGTCGGACCAGTCCCTCGCGGACCGGCTGAGCATGCCGGGCATCGAGGCGCGCATCACCTACCGATCCGGCGGCAGCGCGGTCGTCGGCGTCCCGCAGCCCGGCGAGCCGAGGCAGGGGAGGCCCCGCCCGCCCGCGGCCGCCCCCGGCTCGGCGACGGCGACCGTGACGGAGGAGGGCGGCCTGCTGGTGGCGCGGGAGACCATCCGGCCCGGCGTCACGCTCGTCCTGACCGCCGACGCGAGGCAGATCGACGCGGAGCTCGCCAGGGTGCGCCTCATCATGTCGATCGCGAGCGCGGCGGCGGTGGTCCTCGCGGCGCTCCTGCTGCCCGTCGTGCTGCGGCGCGCGATGCGCCCGCTCGGCGAGCTCACCCGCGCCGCCCGCGAGACCGCGGCCGGCGGCAGGGGCAGGCGGCTCGCGCCGAAGGACCCCGGCACGGACCTCGGGCGCGCGGCGACACAGTTCGACGCGATGCTCGAGGAGCTGGAGGGGGCCGAGCACCGAGCGGCGGAGGCGGCCGATCGACTCGCCCGCTTCCTCTCGGACGCCTCCCACGAGCTGCGGACGCCGATCGCGGCGCTGTCCGCGGGGGCGGAGCGGCTCATCCGGGATCCCGTCGACGACGCCGAGCGCGACCGGGTGCTCGTCCAGCTGGTGCGCGAGACGCGCCGCGCGGGACGGCTCGTGGAGGACCTGCTGCTCGTTTCGCGGCTCGGTGAGCTCACCGTCGAGACGGTGCCGCGGTCGATCCTGGCGGTCCTCACCGACGCGGCCGAGCGGGTCACCGCCCGACGCGACGCACCGGAGGTCGACGTGTCCGGGATCGACGCGACCGTCGCCGTCGATCCCGGCCGGATCGAGCAGGTGCTCGCGAACCTCATCGCGAACGCCGCTGCCGCCGGCGCGGGCCGCGTCCGCCTCCGCGCCGCCTTTCAGGGGCGAGAGGCGGTGGTGCGGGTCTCCGACGACGGCCCCGGCATCCCGCCGGAGGCCAGGGAGGTCGTGTTCGACCGCCTCGTCCGGCTCGACCCGGCGCGCTCGGCCGCGCGGGGCGGTGCGGGGCTCGGCCTGCCGATCGCCCGCGGCCTGCTCGAGGCGCACGGCGGTTCGCTCGTCTGCGCCGACCCCGTCGACGGGGACCTGCCCGGCGCCGTCCTGGTGCTGCGGCTGCCCGTCGCACCGCCCGACCGTGCTCACGTGCAGGAGCAGGAGGCGGCGCTCACCGCGGCACGGTGAAGGCCACCTCCACGAGGACGTGCGCGTCGTCCATCCGCAGGTCGGCCCGCGGGAACGCGGTGCGCAGCAGCGGCACGAGCGGTGCGACCCGGGTGCGGCGCGGCCGCGCGGCGACGGGCAGGTCCAGCACCAGGCGCGCCTCGCGGTCCTGCCCGCGCACGGAAGCGGTCCCCGGCCGCTCGAAGTCGGCGAGCGGCAGGCTCGCGACGGTCGTGCGCAGCGCGGTGCGCTGCTCGGGCGTCATCCGCTCGGCGTAGGCGTCCGGGTCGTCGACCCCGAAGCCCGCCTCCGCGAGCCAGCCCCTGGCCAGGTCCGCCACCAGCGCCGCCCGCAGCTCGGTCATGATCGCGCGCGCCCGGTCCGCCTGCGCGGGCGACGCGGTGCCGGTCCGCGCGAGTGCCGACAGCAGCGGGATCGCTTCGGCCTCGAGCCGAGCGATCGCCTCCTGCTGCACCGACAGCGTCGGGTCGGGCACCGGCTCGGGGGAGGCGTGGGGCACCTCCAGCCTGCGCACCGTGATCCGGGCGAGCGCGGCGGCCGCGAGCGCGGGCGGGAGCACCTGCGTGATCGTGATCGCGACCCTGGCGAGCGGTGGCAGGGGCGCGAGGAGGAAGGGGGAGAGCACGAGCACGGTCAGGGTGATGACCGCGGTCGCGACCAGCCCGCCGACGAGGACCTCCCCCGGGGGTCGCAGCGTGGCGAGGACGAGCAGGAAGACGGGCACGACGACGAGGCCCCAGTCGTCGTGGATCAGGACGTCCCGCCCGATCTGCGCCGCCTCGTCGAGCACCGCGGCGAGCAGCACGAGGGCGAGCACGGCGATGTGCGACCGGGCGCGGAACGGCGCCCGGAACGGGCTGGCGAACCGCACGACGACGACGCCCGCGGCGACGAGGGCGGCGAGCGCTGCCGCCTCGATCGGCCAGGAGGCGATCTGCGCGCGACCCTGGACGGTCGCGACGGCAGCGACCACGGCCGCGACGGCGGCACCGCCCGCGGCGAGCACGGGCGCGGGAGCGCCGAGCAGCAGGGGGTCTCGGGCGGCGAGGCTCATGCGCCGGCGCCCTTCGGCACGGTGAGCAGCACGGTCGTCCCGACGCCCGGCTGGGCGAAGACCCTGACGGTGCCGCCGACCTCCGCGATGCGCGCGCGCACGGCGGTGCTGATCCCGAGCCGGTTGCGGTCCACGGCGTCGGGATCGAACCCCGATCCCGCGTCGGCGACCATGACGGTCAGCCCGTCCCGGTCCGCGAGCACGGTCACGTCCGCGATCTCCGTCCCCGCATGCTTGGCGGTGTTCACGAGGCACTGCTCGATCGCGGCGGCCAGCGCCTGCTCGACCTCCGTGCCGAGCCCGCGGAGCTCGGTCAGCTCGCCGTCGAGCCGCACGACGAGGCCGTCGGCCTCCCGGCGTGCGATGGCGGCGAGCACTGGGCCGCCGATCGACTCCGGCAAGGCGGCCGGAGCGGCCCAGTCCGGCGAGGCGAGCAGCTCGAGCGTGCGCTCCAGCCGGCCGACG
Source organism: Amnibacterium sp. (assembly GCF_051956055.1). Classification (NCBI taxonomy): domain Bacteria; kingdom Bacillati; phylum Actinomycetota; class Actinomycetes; order Micrococcales; family Microbacteriaceae; genus Amnibacterium; species Amnibacterium sp. The sequence continues at coordinate 38,288 of NZ_JBQCGC010000095.1, read as the reverse complement.
GCGGCGGGAGGGAGCCGGCCGGGTCCCGTCGCCGCGATCGCCGCGAGGTCCCCGAGCACCGTGTCGTGCACGACCGCCGCCGCCCGCGACCGGGCGATCGACCTGGTGCGGGTGAGCGCCTCCTCCCCCGCGGCCGCCCGCGACGCGCGCCTCGGCTGCTCCGTGCGGCGCCCGGCGATGAGGAACCCCGTCGAGGCCAGGGCGACGAGCGCGAGGGTCGCCGCCTCCGGCAGGTCGAACCCCCACCGCACGCCGAGCGCGGGGCCGGCGATGGCGCACAGCGTCTCGCTGACCGCCACGAGAGCGAGCCCGGCGGTCAGCGGGGCCCTGCGCCTGCCCGCGTTCACCGCGAACGCCAGCATCGCGCTCTTCATCGGCGACAGCGGGAACCCGGCGGTGCTGGTCAGCGGCACCGACGACCGTGCGAGGACCACCAGGGACGCCGCGAAGCCCGCGGCCATGACGACGACCGCGGCGAGCACGATGACGGCGCCCGCCGGCCGGGACACCGGCAGCAGGAACAGCAGGCCCCCCGCGGCGACGACCGCGGACGTGACGGCGAGCAGCCCGAGCGTCGGCGGCGCGGCGCCGAGGACCGCGGTGGCGCCCCACGCGAGCAGCAGGACGGCGCCCCCGTACCAGAGGCCCGCAGCGCGCAGCCCGTCCGACAGCGCGCGGCGCGCGCTCCACGGCGGGCCCGACATGGGCGCGATCGTATTGCCAGGGCCGGTCCGGACGGCGGTCGACGGCCCCGACACCTGTAACAAGCCCGGAACACGGCCCTGGCTACGCTGCGGTCATGGCGGACCTCTTCGACGGGTACGCGCGCACGGGCAGCCCCTCCGCGCCCGGCGCGACCGGGCCGTTCGACGAGATGTTCGCCGAGCTGCCGATGACCACGGCCGACGCGGTGCCCCGCGCTCCGTACCGGGAGGTGCACGGCGCGCTCGCCACCATGACCCAGGCGGAGCTGCGGGGGCGGACCGCGGCGCTCGCCGACTCGTACCTCGCGCAGGGCGTCACCTTCGACTTCGCGGGCGAGGAGCGCCCGTTCCCCCTCGACGCGGTGCCGCGGGTGATCGAGGCGGACGACTGGGCGTTCGTCGAGGCCGGTGTGCAGCAGCGGGTCCGGGCGCTCGAGGCGTTCCTCGCCGACGTGTACGGGCCGCAGGCGGCCGTGCGCGACGGGGTCGTCCCGGCGGCGCTGATCAGCTCCTCCTCCCACTTCCACCGGCAGGCGGCCGGGGTCGTGCCGGCGAACGGGGTGCGGATCCAGGTGTCGGGGATCGACCTGATCCGCGACGAGCACGGCGACTGGCGGGTGCTCGAGGACAACGTGCGCGTGCCGTCGGGCGTGAGCTACGTCATCTCGAACCGGCGGGTGATGGCGCAGACGCTGCCGGAGCTGTTCGTCCAGATGCGCATCCGACCGGTCGGCGAGTACCCACGGCGGCTGCTGCAGGCCCTCCGCGCCGCCGCGCCTCCCGGGATCGACGATCCGACCGTCGTCGTGCTCACCCCCGGCGTGTACAACTCGGCCTACTTCGAGCACACCCTCCTCGCGCGCCTGATGGGCGTGGAGCTGGTGGAGGGGCGCGACCTGTTCTGCTCGGGCGGTCGCGTGTGGATGCGGACGACCGCGGGCCCGACCCGGGTCGACGTCATCTACCGCCGGGTCGACGACGAGTTCCTCGACCCGCTGCAGTTCCGTGCCGACTCGCTGCTCGGCTCCCCCGGCCTGATGCTCGCCGCCAGGCTGGGGAACGTCACGATCGCCAACGCGGTCGGCAACGGGGTCGCCGACGACAAGCTCGTCTACACCTACCTGCCCGACCTCATCCGCTACTACCTGGGCGAGGAGCCGAGGCTGCGGAACGTCGACACCTGGCGCCTCGAGGAGCCGGAGGCACTCGCGGAGGTGCTCGACCGGCTCGACGAGCTCGTGGTGAAGCCCGTGGACGGTTCGGGAGGCAAGGGGCTCGTCGTCGGGCCGATGGCGACGACCGCGCAGCTCGACGCGCTGCGCCGGACGCTGATCGCCGATCCGCGGGGCTGGATCGCGCAGCCGGTCGTGCAGCTCTCGACGATCCCGACCCTCGTGGAGGAGGGGGTGCGCCCGCGGCACGCCGACCTGCGGCCGTTCGCCGTGAACGACGGGCGCGACGTGTGGGTGCTGCCGGGCGGCCTCACCCGGGTCGCGCTGCCGGAGGGGCAGCTGGTCGTCAACTCGAGCCAGGGCGGCGGTTCGAAGGACACCTGGGTCATCGGGTCGGGACCGATCCAGCAGGAGCGGTCCGTGGGCGCGATCGTGCGCGGCCAGGCGGCCCACGACCGGGCCGAGCGGATCGCCGAGCCCCCGTCCCACGAGCCCGATCGCGCGCCGCTCGACGTCGTCGACGACACCGGCGAGCAGCAGCAGCAACAGCAGCAGTCGATGCCCTCCGCCGGTCGAGGTGCGAGCGGAGCGAGCCTCGAGACCACCCCGAGCCTCGAGACCCCGAGCCTCGAGACCACCCCGAACGCCACGGACGAGGGCGCCCCGTGCTGAGCCGGATCGCGGAGAGCCTGTTCTGGATCGGGCGGTACATCGAGCGCGGCGACGGCACCGCCCGCATCCTCGACGTGCACCTGCAGCTGCTGCTCGAGGACCCGTGGGTCGACGAGGACACCGCCTGCAGGGCGCTGCTCGCGGTGATGGGCTCCCCGCCCCCCGCCGACGGCCCCCTCCGCCGGGGCGACGTCCTCGCGGTCCTCGCCATCGACCGCACCCATCCCGCGTCGATCGCGTACTCGCTCACCGCGGCGCGGGAGAACGCGAGACGCGCGCGGGAGATCGTGAGCACCGAGCTCTGGGAGTGCCTGAACACCACCAGGTCGCGCATGCCGCGGCAGGTATCGCCTGCCCACGTGGCCGAGTACTTCGCCTGGGTGCGGGAGCGCACGGCGCTCGCCGTCGGCATCATCGAGAGCGCGACGAGCCGTGACGACGCGTGGCAGTTCTTCACCCTCGGCCGGAGCATCGAGCGCGCCGACATGACGGCCCGGCTGCTCGCGACCCATGCCCCCACCGGCAACAACGGCCCGAGCGGGACGACGTTGCTGCGCTCGTGCGGCGGCTACGAGGCCTACCTCCGGACCTACCGTGGCAACCCGTCGGCGCAGAACGCGGCCGAGTTCCTCGCGGTGGATCGGCTGTTCCCCCGCTCGATCCTGTTCTCGATCCAGCGGGCGGAGTCGTGCCTCCGGCAGCTGGAGCCGCGCAACGAGCGCGTCGGGACCTCCGATCGCGCGCTCCGGGTGCTCGGCCAGATCCGCTCCGAGCTCGAGTACCGCCCCATCGACGAGATCCTGGCGCAGCTCGGGGTGCAGATGGAGGCGGTGCAGGGCGCGACCTCCGCGGCGTCGGAGGCGATCCGGCAGCGTTACTTCCCGACGAACGCGACGCCCGTGTGGGTCGGGGAGTTCTGAGCCGTGGCGAGAAGGATGCGTGGTGCGGCATGAGCCGACTCCGGGTCAGGCATGCGACCGGCTATCACTACGGCGGTGAGGTCACCCAGTCGTACAACGAGGCCAGGATGCTTCCCGGCAGCGACGACGGCCAGTTCGTGCTCGCCTCGCATCTCGAGATCTCCCCCATCTCCTCGTCGCACGGGTACGTCGACTACTGGGGCACCCGCGTGAACTCGTTCGAGATCCTCACGCCTCATCGGGAGCTCTCGCTCACGGCGACGAGCCTCGTGGAGGTGCGGCGCGAGGAGCACCGCTCGGCCCCGCTGACCTGGGAGGAGCTCGCGCGGGCCGCGCAGTCGTCCGTCGAGACCGTCGAGCAGCTCCAGCAGACCGTGTCGACCGAGCCGCCGGCGGAGGTCGTGGAGCTCGCCCGAGCGGCGGCCGCGGACCTCGCTCCCTGCGCCGCCGCGCTCGAGGTCTGCCGGGAGATCCACCGCCGCATCGTCTACATGGCCGGCGTCACCGGGGTGCAGTCCACCGCGCAGGAGGCGTGGGCGCACGGCCGCGGTGTGTGCCAGGACATCGCGCACATCGCGATCGGTGCGCTGCGGGCGATCGGCGTGCCGGCCAGGTACGTCTCGGGCTACCTCCACCCCGACCCGGCCTTCCCGGTCGGCGTCCCCGTGACGGGTGAGTCCCACGCGTGGGTCGAGTGGTTCTGCGGCTCGTGGCACGGCTTCGACCCGACGAACGACCTCCCGATCGGCGAGCGGCACGTGCTCGTGGGCAGGGGGAGGGACTACGGCGACGTGGCGCCGCTCCGCGGGATCTACGCCGGGCCGTTCGGCAGCCGGCTGTTCGTGGAGGTGGAGATCACGCGGGAGGCGTGATCAGTCCTCCTCCGGACCCGGGTTCTCGGATCCCCGCCCCGGCTCCTCCACCTCGTCCGGTTCCGCGGGCCCGGGGTTCGACGAGCCGCGCCCGGGGATCTCCCCGCCGGGACCGGGATCCTCCGTGCCCTGCCCGGGCGAGCGGGGCTCACCCTCCTCGGGGCCGGGGTTCGAGCTGCCGATGACGTCGCTGTCCATGGCGGCACGGTACGCGCGCGATCCGGATGCGCGCAGCGGGTGTGCACGACTGTTCGGGAAGGATGGCGGCATGAGCCGCGTGATCCTGGTCCGTCATGGTGAGACCCGGTCGAACGTGCAGGGGCTGCTCGACACGGCGATCCCGGGCGCGGAGCTGACGCCCACCGGGCGGCGGCAGGCCGATGCGCTGGTCGGTGTCCTCGCCGACGAGCGCATCGACAGGGTGGTCGCGTCCCCGCTCGCCCGCACCGTCCAGACCGCGACCCCCATCGCGGCGGCGCGGGGTCTCGACCTCGCCACGGACGCGGGGCTGCGCGAGGTCCTCGCGGGCGAGCTCGAGCTGCGCGCCGACCGCGAGGCGCACCTGCGCTACCTCGGGACGGTGCTCGCCTGGGCGACCGGTGATCTCGCCGCGACGGTGCCCGGCGCACCGGAGACGGGGGAGACGTTCTTCGAGCGCTTCGACCGGGCGATCGCCGCGGCGCTCGACGGCGCGGACTCGGTGCTCTGCGTGAGCCACGGCGCCGCGATCCGCGCGTGGGCGTCGGCTCGGGCCGTCAACGTGCCCGACGACTTCGGCGCCGAGCACGGGCTGCCGAACACCGGGGTGGTGATCCTCGACCGCGTCGAGGGCGACTGGCTGGTCGACCGGTGGACCGACCGCCGCATCCCGGCGGCCGAGAGCGACCCGACGGGCGCCGCGCTGCCGTGAACGACGCGCGGCGTGCCGGGTGGCTCTCGGCGGGCCTCGCGCTCGTCACGGTGCTGCTCGGCGTCGTCGCCGTGCTGCACGGGCCGGTGGCCCGTCCCGTGTTCGCGGTCCTGCCGGGCGGTCCCGTCCGCATCGCCGACCTCCGCGTCGGGGACGCGGTCCTGATCCCTCCCGCGCTCGTCGCGGTGGTCGCGGTGATCCGGGCGCGCGGGCGGCTCGCGGGCGGCGCCGTCGCCTGGGCGCTCGGAGCGGCGAGCCCGATCGTGCTGGTCCTGGTCGCCCGCTTGAACGGGATCGCCGACGCGGTGGCGATCGTCCTCGTCTACGCCGCGAGCGGTGGCGCCGTGCTGCTGCGGTCCCTGCACCGACCGGGCGGCGATCCGCGCCCCCTGCACTGGTCGGCGGTGCTCGGGATCGTGCCGTGGGGGACGGTGGCGTTCACGCAGATCGGGGGGCTCCTCACGGGTTCCCCACCGAGCGGGGGTGTCCGCGTGCTCACCGTGGTGGTGCTCGCGGCCGCGGTCGCCGAGTTCGTCGTGGCCGAGCGGCGCCGAGATCGCCCGGCGCCGGCAGCGGCCGGGCTCGCCCTCGTGGCCCTGCCCGCGGTGCTGCTCGCGGTGCTCGTGCCCGCCCTCGTGCCCGGTTGACCGACTCGAGGGGCCGGTGCGAGCTCCTCCGCAAGGGGTTGCAGCCGGTTCCCAGACAGCGGTAACAGGCGCACGGGACGATGCAGCCATGAAGACGCCGTTCGGACTGCTCGACCTGTCCGCCAAGGAGAGCCGCCGCCCGGGCGCCGCGCTGGTCGCCGGCGTCGTCGCCGGGCTCACCTCCGGTGCCGTGAAGATGGGCTGGGAGGCCCTGTTCCCGCCGCGCACGCCCGATCGGGAGGTGCCGCCCGTGACCTTCCTGAAGCAGCGCGGCGTCGACCCGGACGGCGCGACCTACGAGTACAACGGCAACCAGGTCCCCTGGGGTGTGCTCGCCGTGCACTTCGGCTTCTCGGTGGTCACCGTCGCGGCGTACTCGGTCGCGGCCGAGTACCTCCCCAGGACGAAGCTCTGGGCGGGTGCCGCGTACGGCATCGGCGCCTTCGTCGTCGCGCACGAGATCGTGCTCCCGAAGCTCGGGCTGAGCCCCGCGGCGAAGGACCTGCCTCCGGAGGAGCACGCCTCCGAGTTCCTGGGGCACATCGCCTGGCTGCTCGAGGCCGAGCAGATCCGCAAGGCGGTCCGGCTCGCGATCGCGGGCGTGCCCGACGCCGACACCAGGGCGAACGCGGCGGCGAAGCTCGCCGACACCGCGCGCGCCGCGTTGAAGCGCTGAGCCCCGTGCGGCGGGTGCTCCTCGTCCGCCTCGACAGCATGGGCGACGTGCTCATGGCGGGTCCCGCCGTGCGCGCCGTCGCCGCGCGTGAGGACACCGAGGTGTGGATGATGGCCGGGCCGCGGGGGAGGTCCGCGGCGCGCCTCCTCCCGGGCATCGACCAGTTGCGGGTGGTCGGCATCCCGTGGATCACGGCCGTGGACCGGCCCGTCGACGCCGAGCTCGTCGCCGACGTGAACGCCGTGGTCGAGGAGTGCCGTCCGGACGAGGCGATCATCCTCACGTCGTTCCACCAGTCGCCGCTGCCGATCGCACTCCTCCTCCGGCTCGCGGGGGTGCCGCGGATCCTCGGCGCGTCCGTGGAGGCCTCCGCCGGGCTGCTCGACGAGCGGTGGATCCCGGGGGAGACGTTCCCGGAGGACATCCCCGAGCCGGAGCGGAACCTCGCTATCGTGCGCCTCGCCGGCTACGCGCTCCCCGACGAGGACGACGGGCGGCTGCACGTGCGGCTCCCTCCGGCGAGACCCGCGACGCTCGATGCGCTGCCCGACGAGTACGTCGTCGTGCATCCCGGCGCGCAGTACCCGGCCAGGGAGTACCCGGCGCACCACTTCGCCGAGGTCGTGCGACTGCTGGCGGAGGCGGGGCATGCCGTCGCGGTCACCGGCGGCGAGCACGAGCGGGAGCTGACCGCGCGGGTCGCCGGCAGCGACGGCATCGACCTCGGCGGCCTGCTCGACCTCGGCGGCACGGCGCTCGCGCTCGCGGGCGCCTCCGTCGTGGTGGTCGGCAACACGGGACCCGCGCATCTCGCGGCCGCCGTCGGCCGACCCATCGTGAGCCTCTTCTCCGCGGTCGTGCCGCCCGAGCGCTGGGCGCCGTACGGGGTGCCGGTCGAGCTCCTCGGGCAGCGGGACGCGCCCTGCGCGGGCACCCGCGCCACGCTCTGCCCCGTGCCCGGCCATCCGTGCCTCACGTCCGTGGCGCCGACCGTGGTCGTCGCCGCGGTCGATCGGCTGATCGCGGCCGGCTGAGCCCGCTCAGCCCCGAGGGGCCAGGGCGCCGAGCACGAGGTCCGCGGCCAGCGCCGCCGCGCCGAGCACGGGAGCCGCATCCCCGAGCGGGTCCGGCTCGGGCACCGGTTCGACGCCCTGCCGCGCGCACGCGGCGACGACGCGGTCGTGGAGCTCGGGCCGTGCGCCGAGGGCGCCGGAGAGCACGACGAGATCCGGATCCACCAGGGCGGTGAGATCCCGCAGCAGGAGCGCGACCCCCGTCGCCTCCTCCGCGAGCGCGGCCTCGGCCGCCGGATCCCCGGTCGCCGCGGCCGCGAACAGGTCGTCGAGCGCCCCGGGCAGCGGCGCGGCGGGCGAGTGACCCGCCGCCTCCAGCAGACCGGCGAGCGACAGGGCGTCCTCGACCGTCCGGCCGCGCCCGATCGGCGATGCGAGACCCTTGATCTCCCCCGCGCGGCCTCGCGCCCCGCGCAGGATCGTGCCCTCCATGATGAGCGCCACGCCCACGCCGGCGCCCACGTGCAGGTGGAGCACGCTCGGCGGGGTCGGACCCGGCCGGTACACGAGCTGCGCGATCGCCTCGCAGTTCACGTCGTTCTCGGTCCAGACGGCCGCGGGGGCCACCGGCGCGAGGGCCGCCAGGAGCCGCACGTCCACGTCCTCCGCGCCGAGGCCGAGGAGGTCCTGCCGCACGGGGACGGCACGCGGGACCGCGATCGCGGCGCCGAGCAGGCCGCCCTCGGACTCGGAGAGCTCGTGGGCGAGGTCGGCGAGGGCGTGCGCGGCCAGCTCGAGCTGGTCGGGCCACTCGCGCGAGACGGTCGGCGCGGGATTCGGGACGAGTCGCTCGGCCACGACCGTGCCGTCGAGCCGGGCCGCCGCCACCCGCAGCCGTGCCGAGCCGAGATCGATGCCGGCCACCCAGCCCGCACGCCGGTGCAGCGCGTACCGCAGCGCGGAGCGACCGGTCCGGCCCTGCTGGACCGCGACGGCCTCCACGAGCTCCCGCTCCTCCAGCTCGACGACGGCCGCGGAGATCGTCTGCTTGGTGACCCCGAGGGCCTCCGCCAGCTCGGGAGGGGTGGCGCGGCCGCTGTCGAGCAGCGCGCGGAAGGCGCGCGCCGCCGTCTCGCCCAGGGGTTCGGGCAGCGTCATCGGGCCTCCTCACGTCGCACGGGAACACTCGCACATCTTCGTTCGTTCAGTTACCATACGAAGAGATCCAGATCGGATCGACGACTCCGAGGGGGAGCCATGACCACGCGCATCACCGAACTGGTCCGCGAGCTGTTCCTGCGCTGGGACCGCTACTCGGCCCTGCAGTTCAACGCCCCGCTGACCATCCAGCTGTTCCACGACGGCCGATGAGCCGCCTCCTGAGCCGGTTCGCCACCGCGACCGCCACGAACCCGCTGCTCGCCCACGGTCCGCGCACGCACCGGACCGGCGTCGAACTGCCGGGGAGCGCCTCCGCGCCCGTCCGCAGCCGGCGCCGCCCGCTCGACGTGGACGCGCCGAAGGTGCACCTCGGCCACGCGGGTCGCGCCGCCTGAGCCGACCCGCGCACCACCGCTCCGCGCTGGGGAGCACGACAGCAGGAACCGGCACCATCGGCAGGACCCAGGGGGCTTACCCGGCCTGCTGATGCTCCAGGGTCCTGCTGTCGTGCTCCGGGAACTGCTCCGGCGGGGGGCGGGACACGCGCCCGGAGGCGCTACCGCCGGAGCTCGAGGTACTTCGCGATGAGGGACTTCGTGCTCGGGTCCTGCGACGCGAGCGCCTCGGTGTCGCCCTCGACGGCCGGCGCGATCTGCAGCGCGAGCTGCTTGCCGAGCTCGACGCCCCACTGGTCGAACGAGTCGATGCCCCAGACGGTGCCCTCCACGAACGTGATGTGCTCGTAGAGCGCGATCAGCTGGCCGACGACCGAGGGGGTCAGCGCCGGCGCGAGGATCGAGGTCGTCGGGCGGTTGCCGCTGAACGTGCGGGCGGGTACGACGGCCTCCGCGGTCCCCTCCGCCCGGACCTCCTCCGCCGTCTTCCCGAAGGCCAGCGCCTTCGTCTGCGCGAAGAAGTTCGCGAGGAAGAGGCTGTGCACGTCGGTGTCGCCGTCCCGCAGCGGGTGCGCGGGGTTCGCCACGGCGATGAAGTCGGCGGGGATCAGCCGGGTGCCCTGGTGGATGAGCTGGTAGAAGGCGTGCTGGCCGTTCGTGCCCGGTTCGCCCCAGAAGACCTCGCCGGTGTCCGTGACGACCGGGGAGCCGTCCCACCGGACGCTCTTGCCGTTCGACTCCATCGTCAGCTGCTGCAGGTACGCGGGGAACCGGTGCAGGTACTGCGCGTAGGGCAGCACCGCGTGGCTCTGCGCGCCGAGGAAGTTCGAGTACCAGACGTTCAGCATGCCCATCAGGACGGGCACGTTCGACTCGAGCGGCGCGGTCCGCATGTGCTCGTCGACGGCGTGGAAGCCGGCCAGGAACTCGGCGAACCGATCGGGCCCGATCGTGATCGCGAGCGACGTGCCGATCGCGGAGTCGACGGAGTAGCGGCCGCCCACCCAGTCCCAGAACCCGAACGCGTTCGCGGGGTCGATCCCGAACGCCGCCACCTTGTCGAGCGCGGTCGACACGGCCACGAAGTGCTTCGAGACCGCGTCGCGGCGCGACTCGTCGGTGTCCTCGATCGCGCCGGCGTCCGCGAGCCCCTTCCAGAGCCAGTCGCGGGCGAGCCGCGCGTTCGTGAGGGTCTCGAGGGTGCCGAACGTCTTCGAGGCGACGATGAACAGCGTCGTCTCCGGGTCGAGGTCCGCGGTCTTCTCGAAGAGGTCGGTCGGGTCGATGTTCGACACGAACCGCGCCTCGAGGCCCGCTTGCACGTAGGGCTTCAGCGCCTCGTAGACCATCACGGGCCCGAGGTCCGAGCCGCCGATGCCGATGTTCACGACCGTCTCGACGCGCTTGCCGGTCACGCCGGTCCAGGAACCGTCCCGTACGGCGTCCGCGAACGTCGCGATGCGGGCGAGCACCTCGTGCACGTCGTGGTCGACGTCCTGGCCGTCGACGGTCAGGGGCGCAGCCGGCTCGAGCGCGCCCCCCGCCGGGCGCCGCAGGGCGGTGTGGAGCACCGCGCGGTCCTCGGTGACGTTGATGTGCTCGCCGGAGAGCATCGCCCGGTACCGCCCGGCGACGTCGACGGTGCGCGCGATCTCCAGGAGGTGCCCGAGGATCTCCTCCGTCACGAGGTTCTTCGAGAGGTCCACGGTGAGGTCGGCGGCCTGGAAGGTGTAGCGGGCGGCGCGCCCCTCGTCCTCGAACCAGGCGCGGAGGTCCGGCGCGAAGTCCTCGGCGAGGTCGGTGAGCGCCTGCCAGGCGCCGGAGGTGGTGGGGTCGACGGGTGAGGTCGTCACGGGGGCACGAACCTTTCGTTCGGAACTGTGGTGGCCGCCCGCCTTCGGGGCGGGGCCGGAGGAGCCGCGCCGCTCACGAACGCTAGTGCCCCAGGCTGCACGGTCGCTCGCCGTCGCCCGACACGGGGGTGCCGGCGCTCGCTAGATTCGGGGCTCGACCGCGCTGCGGCGGGAGGAACGGGGTTCGGCATGATCGTGGGCATCGAGACGGGCGGCACGAAGGTGGTCTGCGCGGCCGCGCGGGCGGACGCCCCCGACGTCCCGGTGCTCACCGGACGCTTCCCCACGACCACGGCCGACGAGACGATCGGTCGGATCCACGACTTCATCGCCGAGGCGGGGGCCGAGGATGCCGTGGAGGCGATCGGCCTGGCCTCCTTCGGCCCCGTGGACGCGGACCCCGCCAGCGCCCGGTACGGCTGGATCACCACGACCCCGAAGCCCGGCTGGGCGGACGTCGACCTGCTCGGCCGCGTCGTGCCGCGCGGCACCCCGTCGGCGTTCGTGAGCGACGTCCTCGGTGCCGCGGTGGGGGAGCTCCGCTACGGGGCGGGCCGCGGCACCTCCTCCCTCGCCTACGCCACGATCGGGACCGGGGTCGGCGTCGGGATCGTCGTCGACGGGCGCCCCATCGGCGGCGACGGCTGGCCGGAGGTGGGCCACCTCCTGGTGCGCAGGCACCCCGACGACGACTACGCCGGCAACTGCCCGTTCCACGGCGACTGCCTCGAGGGCCTGACCGCGGGGCCGGCGGTGCTCGGCAGGTGGGGTGCGGACGCGTCCTCGTTCCCGGAGTCGGAGCGCGCGGGCCGCATCGCCGTGCTCGCCTCGTACATCGCGCAGATGGCCTACAGCGTGATCCTCACGACCGGGTCGGAGAAGGTCGTGCTCGGGGGCGGCGTGATGCTCTCCCCCGGCCTGCTCGAGGCGACGCGAGCCGCCCTCCCGGCGATCGCTCGCGGCTACGGCCCGAAGGCGCTGTCGGTGTCCGACCCGTCGGAGGTACTGGTCGCCCCCGGTGTGCCGGACTCCCCCGGCGTGATCGGCGCCCTCGCGCTCGCCGCCGACCTGCTCTGATTTCATTGCCGCGCCGCCGCCGCCGCCGCTGCGGCGCGGCTGGACGCTCCGCGGCCCTGAACGGGCCGCGATGCGCGTGGGTGGGTCGGGTCGTGTGGGCGGGGGGTCGTCCCCGCTGCGGCTGGACGCACCGCGGCCCTGGACGGCCCGCGATGCGCACGGGCTACTGCGTGCGGAGCTCCGGGGCGGGCTCGCCTGCATGCCGACGGAGGTAGACCGCGCCGATCGCGGCCGTCGCCAGCCCCGCGAGTCCACCGGCGATGAGGCCGTCCCGGGGGCCGAGGACGTTCGCGATCCACCCGATCAGCGGGCCGCCGAGCACGGTGCCGCCCATGACCGTGGCCATGTAGAGCGCCATCACCCGACCGCGGACCACGCGGTCGACCCCCATCTGGACCAGCCCGTTCGCGGTGGTCATGAAGGTCTGGGCGGCCACCCCGACGAGCGGCAGCACGATCGCGAGCCACAGGTACGAGGGAGCGACCGATCCGAGCAGCAGGCCGACGCCGAACAGCACGCCCGCGAGCACGAGCAGCGGGAACCGCGGTGCGGGGCGGCGGGCGGAGAGCAGCGCTCCGGTCACCGCGCCGATCGCGAGCGCGGAGGACAGGAGCCCGTACCCGGTCGCTCCCTGACCGAAGAGGACCGCCATCGTCGACGCGTAGATCGCGAAGTTCAGGCCGAACGTGCCGAGCACCGCCACCATGACGAAGACGATCGCGAGGTCGCGCCGCCGCACGACGGTCGTGAAGCCCTCGCCGATGTCGCTGAAGGATCGGTGCGGGCGTCCCGCCGCGTCGAAGGCGGGCGCGTGGATGAAGCGCAGCGAGGTGAGCACCGCGGCGAAGCTGGCCGCGTTGATCACGAACACCCAGCCCGGGCCGACCGCCTCCGTGAGCAGGCCCGCGACCGCGGGGCCCAGCAGCCGCGCAAGGTTGAAGGAGGCGGAGTTGAGGGCGACCGCGTTGGAGACGTCCTCCGGTCCGACCAGGTCGGAGACGAAGCTCTGCCTGGCGGGGGCGTCGAACGAGGCGGTGATGCCGAGCAGCAGCGCGAAGCCGTAGACCTCGAGGAGCGTGCCCGCGCCCGTCAGCACCAGGACACCCAGCCCGAGGCCGAGGATGCCCATGGTCGCCTGCGTGATGGTGAGCAGCGTGCGCTTCGGCACCCGGTCCGCCACGTACCCGGTGACGGGGGAGAGGAACAGCTGCGGCCCGAACTGCAGCGCCGTGGTGACACCGACCGCGAACGCGTCGTGGTGCGTCAGCCGGGTGAGGACGATCCAGTCCTGCGTCGTCCGCTGCATCCATGTGCCGACGTTGGAGACGATCGCACCGGAGGCCCACAGGCGGTAGTCGTGCACACGGAGGGAGCGGAACATCCCCGCACCGGTCACCGCGCTCATCGTCGTCGAGTATACGCAGTCCAGACTGTGTATCTGGCGCACGCGCCCAGCGACGGCGCACCAGAATCGGGGCGTGGGTTCCTTCACCGACGACGAGGGCGTCGTCATCGAGACCGTCGAGTGGCCGGTCGACTCCCCTGCCGCCGTGGTGCAGATCAGCCACGGCATCGGCGAGCACAGCGGCCGGTACGCGGCCGTCGCCGCCGACCTGAACCGGGCGGGTTTCACCGTGGTCGCGAACGACCACCGCGGCCACGGTGCGACCGGCATGCGGCAGTGGGGCGACCCGGCGAAGCTCGGGCGGCTCGGCCCCGGCGGCCTGCGAGCCGCGGTCGGGGCGATCTCGCGCTTCCGCGAGCTGACGCGTGCGCGCTTCCCCGGCGTCCCGCTCGTCCTGCTCGCGCACAGCTGGGGCTCCCTCATGGCGCAGATGTCCCTCAACCAGGAGCCGGACGCGTACGACGGGGTCGTGCTCACCGGCACCGCGTACCGCCTCCCCGGGTTCATGGATGCGGGGGACCTCAACCGCCGGCACCGTTCGCTCGGCACGACGGGCGCGGAGTGGCTGAGCCGCGACCCGGCCGTCGCCGAGGCCTGGGTGCAGGACCCGCTGACCTTCCTGGCGCGGACGACGAAGCTGATCGGCATCCGCGACTCCCTCCGGCTGCTCGGGCGCCCGGCCAGGGATCTGCCGCCCGCGCTCCCCCTCCTGCTGCAGGTCGGCTCCGACGACACCCTCGGCGGCAGGCGGAGCGTCGAACGCCTGGCCCGCGTCTACCGGGAGCGGTCCGGGCTGCGCGACGTCACCGTCCGCGTGTACGAGGGCGCCAGGCACGAGGTGCTCAACGAGACCAACCGGGACGAGGTCGTGGCCGACCTCGTCGACTGGATTCGCACCCACGTCCTGAAGGAGCGCGGCGCATGACCGATGGGATCGACCTGCTGCACGGCGAGTACAAGGTGCCGGGCGGCAAGCTCGTGGTCGTCGACCTCGGGGTGGCGGAGGGGCGGATCGCGCGGTTCCGGCTCGCCGGCGACTTCTTCCTCGAACCCGACGAGGCGCTGGAGGCGATCGATCGCGCGGTCGTGGGCCTGCCGCTCGAGGCATCGGCGGCCGACATCGCCGCCGCCGTCCGTGCCGCCCTGCCGCCGGACGCCGTGCTCCTCGGCTTCACGCCGGAGTCCGTCGCGACCGCGGTGCGCCGCGCGATCGGGCGCGCCGCCGACTGGCGCGACTTCGACTGGGAGCTGCTGCACCCGCCGGCCGTCCGGCCTGCGGTCCACCTCGCGCTCGATCAGGTGCTGACGGAGGAGGTCGGAGCCGGACGCAGGAAGCCGACCCTCCGGATCTGGGAGTGGGACGAGCCGGCGGTCGTGATCGGCAGCTTCCAGTCGTTGAAGAACGAGGTCGACCTCGAGAACGCGGCGCGGTACGGGGTCGACGTGGTCCGGCGCATCTCCGGCGGCGGGGCCATGTTCATGGAGGCGGGGAGCGTGGTCACGTACTCGCTCTACGCGCCGGGCGACCTCGTGCGGGGGATGTCGTTCGCGGAGTCGTACGCCTACCTCGACGACTGGGTGCTGCAGGCCCTCCGGTCGCTCGGCATCGACGCGACCTACCAGCCGCTCAACGACATCAGCTCGCCGGCGGGCAAGATCGGCGGGGCGGCGCAGAAGCGGCTCGGCGCGGGTGCGGTGCTGCACCACGTGACGATGTCGTACGACATGGACGGCGAGAAGATGGTCCAGGTGCTCCGGATCGGTCGCGAGAAGATGAGCGACAAGGGCACGGTCTCCGCGGCCAAGCGCGTTGACCCCCTCCGGAAGCAGAGCGGCCTCTCCCGCGCCGCGATCATCGAGCGCATGGAGGAGACGTTCGTGCGTCTCACCGGGGCGGCCCGCGGCGACCTGACCGAGGCCGAGCTCGCCGCGGCGGAGCGGCTCGTGGAGACGAAGTTCTCGACCAGGGAGTGGCTCGAGCGCGTGCCGTAGCGCGAGCCCGGCGCGGCGCTCAAGGATCTCTTACCCATCTCCAAGACGATGGGGCCCCGGTGGGGAAGATCGGCCGTCACGCTGGTGTTCTGACCGATACGGCGCGTCGGCTCGCGGCGCGGAACGGAAGGGACGAATGCACCGCCACTACAACGGCCTGAAGACCGCGCTGCTCTTCGGACTGCTGGGCGGGGTCGTCCTGCTCGCGAGCTACCTCCTGTTCGGCAGGAACCTCGCCGCGCTGACGATCGGGCTGGTGATCGCGCTCGCCGTCAATCTCGGCTCGTACTGGTTCAGCGACACCGTCGCCATCCGCGCGATGCGGGCGCGGCCCGTGACGGAGGCGGAGCAGCCGGCGATGCACCGAATCGTCCGGGAGCTGTCGGAGCGGGCCGGGCAGCCCATGCCGCGCCTCTACGTGTCCCCGACCCTCGCGCCGAACGCGTTCGCGACCGGCCGCAACCCGGAGCACGCGGCCGTCTGCTGCACCGAGGGGATCCTGCAGATCCTCGACGAGCGGGAGCTGCGGGGTGTGCTCGGGCACGAGCTGATGCACGTGTACAACCGCGACATGCTGACGGGCTCCCTGGCCGCGGCGATGAGCTCGGTGATCACGTACCTCGCGTACGGCGCGATGCTCTTCGGAGGCGGCGGGAACGACCGTGAGCGGGGCGGCGGCGGGATCGGCGCGCTGTTCATGCTGATCCTCGGCCCGATCGCCGCCGGACTGGTGCAGATGGCGATCAGCCGCACGCGCGAGTACGACGCGGACGAGGACGGTGCCAAGCTGACCGGCGACCCGCTCGCGCTGGCCTCGGCGCTGCGCAAGCTCGAGCGCGGGGTGGAGGCGCGTCCGCTCGCTCCGGAGCCGCAGCTGCAGTCGGCGAGCCACCTCATGATCGCCAACCCCTTCCGCGCGCGGGACGTGGGGCGGCTCTTCTCGACCCACCCGCCGATGCAGGAGCGCATCGCCCGCCTCGAGTCGATGGCGGGGCGCCCGCGTCCTCGCTGAGACAGCGGGTCGCCCCTCCCGCCGGTCGAGGTACGAGCGGAGCGAGCCTCGAGACCACCCGGAGCGATTGGTGTGGGCTGGGCTTCGCCGCACCTGGATCAGCAGGCAGTGGCAGGTGGCCTGCGGTCCCGCTCTCCCCCTGCCGCCGGTCGAGGTGCGAGCGGAGCGAGCCTCGAGACCACCCGGAACACGCGGTCCATCCGGCCGACCGACTCGAGCCGGGCCCGGGTGCCACGACCATGAACGAGGCGCCTCGGCGGCCTGTCGCCGCTCCCCCGTCCGCGGGCCGCCAGTATGGTCGCCGCGTGCTCCGCCGTTCCCCCAGTCGTCTCATCAGCGGGGGAGTCGCAGCCGTCGCGGCCGCTCTGCTCCTCACCTCGTGCGCGTCGTCGCACTCCCCGGGGAGCACCGCGGCAGCCGGGTCGCCGAGCGTGACCAGCGCCTCCGGCACGCCCTCCCCCACCGCGACGCCGACGAGGTCGCGGACGGCCGGCTTCGACCGGTCGGCGCACTCGCTCGACGATCCGACGAGCATCTGGGTGATCGTCAACAAGCGCCGTCCGCTGCAGCCGGCCGACTACGTGCCGCCGGACCTCGTCACCCCCGAGGTGCCGCACACCAACCTGCCGCAGCTGCGGAAGGTCGCCTCGGACGCCCTCGTGGAGATGTTCGAGGACGCGAAGGAGGAGGACGGGATCACGCTGTACTCGCTGTCCGCGTATCGCTCCTACGCGACGCAGAAGTCGATCTTCGACCGCAACACCCGCGAGCTCGGGTCGGCGAAGACCCTGGAGCTGACGGCCGAGCCCGGGTACAGCGAGCATCAGACGGGGCTCGCCGACGACCTCGGTGACGGCACCTCCTGCGACCTCGAGGTGTGCTTCGAGTCGCATCCGGCCGCGAAGTGGCTGCTCGCGAACTCGTGGCGCTTCGGCTGGATCCTCCGCTACCCGCTCGGGTACACCGCGATCACCGGTATCCAGACCGAGCCGTGGCACTTCCGGTACATCGGGGTGCCCGCGGCGACGGCGATGCACGAGAGCGGCGTGAAGACGCTCGAGCAGTTCTTCGACCTGCCGCCCGCGCCCACCTACTGACCCCCGCCCTCGTGCGGTGATCCGCGACTGATGCGCGTCCATTCGCGCCGCAGGAGTCGGAGATCACCGCACACGCCCTCCGTTCCGTCCCTCCACAAGCGCAGCGGGCGGCGGCGCTCCATGCTGCTCGGCGTGAACGCTTGGGAGATCGAGTTGATCGCGGCTCGGGGCGATCGGGAGCAGCGCGCCGCCGCCCGCGAGGCTGCCCGCGGGCGCTTCCGGAGGGTCCGCGCGGGGATCTACGTCCCCGCCGACGCGCTCGCCGGTGGATCGGCGCAGGACCTCCACCTGATCGGCATGCGCGCCCTCGCGCTCGCGAGTGACCGACCGCTCGTCTTCTCGCACTGGTCCTCGGCCGTCGCACACGATCGCGCGACGCTCGGCAACCGTTTCGGGAGGGTGCACGTGACCTTCTCCGCCCCAGGCCTCAGGAGCTTCGATCGCGTCGCGGGCCACGTCTTCGCGCTGCAGGACTGCGAGGTCGAGGAGGTGCACGGGCTGCTCGTCACCACGATCGGACGGACCGTCGTCGACATCGCCGGCGCAGGGACGTTCGAGGAGGGCGTCGTCACCGCGGACTCCGCGCTCGCGGGCGGGCTCACCCGCGACCGGCTCGACCACGCGGTCGATCTCGCCGGGCCGCGGCGAGCGTGGCGCAGCATCGCGGAAGTGGTGGCGTTCGCCGACGGCGGTGGGAAGTCCGCAGGCGAGTCGGTGAGCCGCGTGACGATGGTGAGGCGGCTCGGCCTGCACCCCGTGCTCCAGCATCCGCTGTTCGACCGTCGCGGCCGGATCGGCGACACGGACTTCTTCTTCCCGGACGAGGAGGTCGCGGGCGAGTTCGACGGCCTCGTCAAGTACCTCGATCCGAGGTACGCGCCGATGGGGGCGGGCAAGAAGGCCTACGACGAGAAGGTGCGGGAGGACCGCGGCCGCCGGGTCACGCGGGGGTGGGCCCGATGGGGATGGGCCGAGGGGCGCGACGCGCGCCTCCTCGGCTCGATCCTCGCGAGCGCCGGCGTCCGAGTCTCGCGCCTCGTGCGGTGATCCCCGACTGATGTGGTGCGGATGCGTCCCGCATCAGTCGGGGATCACCGCATCAGCCGCCGATGGCCTCGTCGACGATGCGCCGCGCCTCCTCCTGCACCGCCTTCAGGTCCTCCGGGCCCTTGAAGGACTCGGCGTAGATCTTGTAGACGTCCTCGGTGCCGGAGGGGCGCGCCGCGAACCACGCGTCCTCGCTCTGCACCTTGACGCCGCCGATCGCGGCGCCGTTGCCCGGCGCCTTCGACAGCTTGGCGACGATCGGCTCGCCCGCCAGCTCCGTCGCGGTCACCGCGTCGCCGTCGAGCTTGCCGAGCGCCGCCTTCTGCGCCTTCGTCGCCGCCGCGTCGACCCGGGCGTACGCGGGGTCGCCGAACTCGGCCGTCAGGTCGCGGTAGAGCTCGCTCGGCGACCGGCCGGTGACCGCGCGGATCTCGGAGGCGAGCAGGCACAGCAGGATGCCGTCCTTGTCGGTGGTCCACGTCGACCCGTCGCGCTTCAGGAAGCTCGCGCCCGCGCTCTCCTCCCCGCCGAACGCCACCGAGCCGTCGATCAGCCCCGGCACGAACCACTTGAAGCCGACGGGGACCTCGACCAGCTCGCGACCGATGGAGGCGGCGACGCGGTCGATCATCGACGACGACACGCGCGTCTTGCCGACCTTCGCGGTCGCCGGCCAGTCCGGGCGGTGCGTGAACAGGTACTGGATCGCGACCGCGAGGTAGTGGTTCGGGTTCATCAGGCCGCCGTCGGGCGTCACGATCCCGTGCCGGTCCGCGTCGGCGTCGTTGCCGGTGAGGATGTCGTACTCGCCGGCCCGGGCGACGACGGAGGCCATCGCGGAGGGGGAGGACGGGTCCATCCGGATCTTCTCGTCCCAGTCCAGCGTCATGAAGCCCCACTGCGGGTCGACGACCGGGTTCACGACGGTCAGGTCGAGCCCGTAGGTGTCCGCGATGGCCTGCCAGTACGTGACGGAGGCCCCGCCGAGCGGGTCCGCACCGATGCGGATGCCGGACCGCTTGATCGCGTCGATGTCGATGATCTCCGCGAGCTCCTCGACGTAGTGCTTGCGGAAGTCGTAGGTCTCCACGGCGGAGGCCTCCGCCCGCCGCACGGCCCGGAGGCCGTCGGCGATGATCTCGTTCGCGCGGTTCGCGATCCAGTTCGTCGCGTCGGAGTCGGCCGGGACGCCGTGGTGCGGGTTGTACTTGAAGCCGCCGTCCGCGGGCGGGTTGTGGCTCGGGGTGACGACGATCCCGTCCGCCTGGTCGTCGGCCGCGGCGGTGCGGTTGTAGCGGATGATCGCGTGGCTGACCGCCGGGGTCGGGGTGTAGCCGTCGAACTCGTCGACGAGCACCCGCACACCGTTGGCGACGAGCACATCCAGCGCCGTCGTCTGCGCCGGCGCGGAGAGCGCGTGCGTGTCCGCGCCGATGAAGAGCGGCCCGGTCGTGCCCTGGGCCGCCCGGTACTCGACGATGGCCTGGGTGATGGCGGCGATGTGGTCGTCGTTGAACGCCGTGTTCAGCGAGCTGCCACGGTGACCGGAGGTGCCGAACACCACCTTCTGGTCCGGCTGCTGCACGTCGGGATGCCGGTTCCAGTAGGCGTGGACGAGCTGCTCGACATCGATGAGATCGGACGACTGCGCCGGCGTCCCTGCACGTGAACTCATGGCGTCATCCTGGCGCACCGCCCTGGACTTCGCCGATCCGGACTTCCTTCGCCGATCCGGAGATCCGCGCCGACACCCCGAGGGCGGTGCCCGTGCTGCGGGGTGTGGGCGAATTACTCCGGATCCGCGAAGAGTCCGGGGTCGGGTCAGGCGGAGGGGACCCGGACGACTGGGGTGCGCGGCGACCAGGGCAGGGTCCCGAGGAGCCGGAGGCCCGGCCGCTCCTCCGGCGCCGTGTCGCTCGAGATCAGGAGGAAGCGCCCGGCGTCGTCCGTGAGGAGCTCGGTGAACGCGGCGCCCGTCCCCGTGAGCAGCGGCAGCACGTCCTCGGCGCGCGCGCCGACCCGGACGGATCGGAGCGTCGGGTCGGAACCGTCGCGCTGCGGGGCGAACTCGCCCGGGGCGCCGAGGACGAGGAAGCGGGTGATGGAGCCGGAGAGGTCGTCCACCTCGCGCTCGATGACCCGGAGGTCCCCGGTCGCGAGGTCGGCGCCCCCGAGCGCGATGGCGCGGCCGTCCGAGGCGAGCGCGCGGGCCAGCGCACCGGCCGTCGAATCGGTCTGCACGGGACGCAGGTCCCACCTCGCGATGAACCGGGTGCACTGCGCGAGGCCCTGCGGATGGCTGTACACGGTCGCGCCGCGGAAGGACTCGAGCGGCCCGGCGCTCGCCGTGTAGGCGTCGAAGCGCACGGCCACGTCGACGACGCCGCTCGCGGCGACGGGGCCGTGATGCGCGAGCAGGGCGTCCACCGCCCGCCACACGAGCCCGGAGGCGGAGCTCGAGATCGGGAGGACCGCGATGGTGCCGGGGCGCACCGCCGCGAGCACCTCCGGGAACGTCCGGTGCGCGAGCAGGTTCGCCGCCCGCAGCCCGATGCTCGTCGCGCACTGCAGCGCGGCCGCCTCGGAGAAGGTGCCTGCGGGGCCGAGGTAGGCGACGTCGGCCACGTCGCTCGCGACGGTCCGCGCGATGCCGACCGGCCAGGCGTACGCGGCCTCGACCTCGCGACGGACCGCCTCGATGGTCGCGTCGACATCGCGGTCCGCCCGGATCCCCACGTGCACGACGACCGAGCGCTGCCCTGTGCGGACGACCTCGTCGACGAGGCGCACGTCGCGCAGGCCCCCGAACTGGGCGACCACCCGGGTCACCCCGCTGCCCGCGACCGACTCCGGCACGAGGAACCGCACGTCCCGGCTGAGGAAGGCGAGCTGCTCGTCGAGGACGACCGCCAGCTCCGCCTCCGGCACCAGCTCGATGTGGCCGAGTCCGAACGATCGCCGTCGCACCGTGAGCGAGACGCCCAGCCGTTGCGCGTTGTCCAGCCCGGCACCGTCGAGCAGCGCTGCTCGGCCCGGCGGCCCGACGAGCAGCACGTCGAGCTCGACCCGCGTCGGGCTCACGTCGACGATGCGGCCGACGTGCACCGGCCCGGCGCTCCCGACCCGGCGCAGGCCGACCAGCCGGCCGTCGCGGCGGCGACGGGAGATGTCGCGCCGGCGCGCCTGCGCGGCCTGGATCCCGGCCGCGGCCGACGCCTGCAGCTCCTCGAACAGGGCGCCGGTGATGCGATCCCGGACCCGCACGAGCGACGTCTCGAAGTCCTCGACCTCGAGGTCGCGGAGGGAGGCGGTGAGCAGCTCGGCCGCCTCCCGGCCGCTCGCCGCCTGCACGGACACGACCGAGGACTGCTGCCGCGGGTCGAGCGCCCTCGTGGTGAGGCCGAACAGGCTGTCGAACAGCGGGGTCCGGAGGGGCCACAGCGTCGCGAGGTCGACCTCGCTCCTCGTCACCGCGTCGGCGAAGCCGACGAGCGCCCGGTGGGTGGTCGCCTGGACGACGGCCATCGCGCGGTCGTGCGCCTCCGCGCTGCCGGCGCGCAGCACACCGCCGCTCCCCGCGACGACCCGCTCGAGCCAGGCGGGCGCCGGGCGGTCGCCGGTCACGAACACGCTCTGCCCGTCGACGGCGGTGAGACCGGGATCGAACAGCAGATGGGCGCCCCACAGCGCGGCGCCGCCGACGCGCGGCCGGGCGGCGGCGAGCGTCCCGCCCATGGTGCTCGTGACGACGACCACGTCGGTCCGGTCGTCGGTGTGCACGGCGAGCGCGTCGAGCACTCCGGGGACCGCGGCTGCGGGCACCGCCACCACCACCGTCGCGGCGACGCCCGGCATGATCCGTGAGCCGTCGCTCACCCGGGTGAACGCCCCGTCGTCGTCCATCGTCGCGACGAGGGTCACGCCGTCGTCGCGGTCGCGCAAACCGCTCGCGGCTCCCGCCGTGTCGACGAGGACCGCGGGCCGGAGGCCGTCGGCGAGCCGGTCGGCGAACCAGCGGCCCGGTCCGAGCGCCGCGCCGACCACGACGAGCAGCCCCTCGATCGACTCCGCCACGGCACAACGATGCCAGAGCGGCGCGCCGGGCGGATGGTGCAGCGAGCGCCCCTTCGCCGGATGCGCCGATCGGGCGGGCCGCGTCAGGCCGCTTGCGCCTGCTTCGCCGCCTCCGACGCCGGGAGGCTGTCCGCCTCCGTCGCGGGGATCCGGATGACGAGCGCCTCCGGCCGCACCCGCGCCCGCACGGCGACGACCTCGCCCATGGCGTCGCCGTCGAGCTGGAACTGCTGGGGCGTCTCGGTGCGGAAGACCACCTCCTTGCCCTTCAGGTAGCGCAGCGTCCGCACCTCCTTCGTCTTGCTCAGGATCTTCCGACCCATCTCGCTGCGGCGCATCACGCCGTTCTCCCAGAGCACCTTCCAGGCGATCTGAATCCAGCCGAGCAGGCCCTCCGGTCGCAGCGCGACGATGTCGAAGATCCCGTCGTCGACGGCGGCCTCGGGCAGCAGGAGGATGTTGCCGGTCAGCAGGCCGCAGTTGCCGATCAGCACGGTGTTCACCCGCACGGACCTGGGCGGCTCGTCGTCGAGCTGGAACCGGAGGCGCACCGCGTTCGGCCCGCGCAGCGCCTGCGCGATCCCGCCCACGTACGCCAGCCAGCCGACCCGCTTCTTCAGCTCGGGATCCGTGTTCGCGATCATTGCGGCGTCGATGCCGAGCCCGGCCATGACCACGAAGGCGTGCGAGTCCCGGCCGCCGTCCTCGCGCTCGAGGTCCACGACCCCGAGGTCGATGCGCCGGTCCACCCCGGTGAACGCGGTACGCACGGACTCCTCGAGCCGGTCGAGGGAGAGCCGGAGGTTGCGGGCCAGCAGGTTGCCGGTGCCGGACGGCAGCAGGGCGATGGGCACATCGCCGTCCCCCAGCCCCTCCGACACGGCCCGGATCGTGCCGTCACCGCCTGCGGCCATGACGACCGCGGCGCCGTCCTGGACGGCCTGCCGCGCCTGACCGACGCCCGGGTCCTCGACCGAGGTCGGGTACCAGCGGCTCTCGGCCCACCCCGCGTCGCGCTGCGCCTGCTCGACGAAGCCGCGGAGCTTCCCCTCGTCCACCTTCACGGGGTTGAACACGACCGCGGCGAAGGCGGCGGACGGGTCAGGGGTATCCGGCATGGGAGAACGGTACTGAGTACTTTCAGTGCATCAGCTGGAAGCCGTATGAGAACGTGCCCGCACGGGTGCGCGCATAGGCTGACGGCGTGATCGATCCGCAGCTGCTGCGCGCGGCTCCGGAGGTCGTCGAGGCGTCGCAGCGCGCCCGCGGCGCGGATGTCGGGCTCGTCGCGAAGGCGGCTGAGGCGGACGCCGCGAGGCGGGACGCGATCGCGGAGTTCGAACGGCTCCGGGCCGAGCAGAACGCGTTCGGGAAGCGCGTCGCCGTCGCCTCCCGCGAGGAGAAGCCGGCGTTGCTCGCCCAGGTCAAGGACCTCGCGGCCGCCGTGAAGGCCGCGGCCGAGCGCTCGAGCGAGGCCGAGGCCGCCGCGGAGCAGGCGGTGGCGGCCATCCCCAACGTCGTGCTCGCGGGGGTGCCGGAGGGTGGCGAGGACGACTACGTCGTCCTCCGCGAGGTCGGCACGATCCCCGCGTTCGACTTCGAGCCCCGGGACCACCTCGAGATCGGCGAGCTGCTCGGCGCGATCGACATGGCGCGCGGCGCGAAGGTCTCGGGAACGCGCTTCTCCTACCTCCGCGGCGTGGGCGCCCGTCTCGAGCTCGCGCTGATGAACCTCGCGCTCGACCGTGCGCTCGAGGCCGCGTTCGTGCCGCTCATCACCCCGACGCTCGTGAAGCCCGAGATCATGCGGGGCACGGGCTTCCTCGATGCGCACTCCGACGCGGTGTACAAGGTCGAGTCGGAGGACCTGTACCTCACCGGCACCAGCGAGGTCGCGCTCGCCGGCTATCACGCCGACGAGATCATCGACCTGTCCGACGGACCCCTCCGGTACGCGGGCTGGTCGACCTGCTACCGCCTCGAGGCCGGCAGCGCAGGCAAGGACACCCGCGGCATCATCCGCACGCGCCAGTTCGACAAGCTCGAGATGTTCTCGTACGTCGACCCGGCGGACGCGGAGCAGGAGCACGCGCGCCTGCTCGCGATGCAGGAGCGGATGATGACGGACCTCGGTCTCGCCTACCGCGTCATCGACACGGCCGCCGGCGACCTCGGCTCCTCCGCCGCCCGGAAGTTCGACGTGGAGGCGTGGATCCCCACGCAGGGCACGTACCGCGAGCTGACGTCCACCTCCAACTGCACCACGTACCAGGCGCGGCGACTGGCGATCCGGCACCGGACCGAGAGCGGCCGCACCGCTCCGGTCGCGACGCTGAACGGCACGCTCGCCACCACGCGGTGGATCGCCGCGATCCTGGAGACGCACCAGCGGGCCGACGGCTCCGTCGTCGTGCCGGAGGTGCTCCGCCCGTTCCTCGGTGGTCTCGACGTGCTCGAGCCGCTCGGATGACGCTCGGGCCGGGAGGCTGGCTCGTCGGGCTCGACGTGGACGGCACGGTGCTGCACGAGGACGGGTTCCTCTCCGACGCGGTCCGGCGGTCCGTGCAGCACGCGGACGCGCGCGGGCATGAGGTGATGCTCGCGACCGGCCGATCGGCCGCGTCCACGATCCCGGTGCTCACGGAGCTCGGCGTCGCACCCCGGTTCCTCGTGTGCTCGAACGGGGCCGTGACCCTGGAGCGGGACGGTGACGGCCGCGAGGGATACGGCCGGGCCCGCATCGAGACCTTCGACCCGACGGAGGTGCTCACCACGATCTCAGGCGCGCTGTCGGACGCCCGGTATGCGGTCGAGGACGCGGAGGGGCGGTTCCGCTACACCCCGCGCTTCCCCGAGTCGGCGATGAGCCCCGGCAGCGAGGAGGTCCCGTTCGAGGAGCTGCTCACGGTCCGCGCGACGCGGGTCGTCGTCATCTCGCCGAGCCACGCGGTCGAGGAGTTCCTGGGCGTCGTGGAGCAGATGGGGCTGCAGCGCGTCAGCTACGCGATCGGGTGGACCGCCTGGCTCGACATCGCGCCGGACGGCGTGAACAAGGCGACCGCGATGGAGTGGGTGCGGTCCGAGCTCGACGTCCCCGCCGAGCGCACGATGGCCGTCGGCGACGGGCGGAACGACATCGACATGCTCGAGTGGGCCGCCCGCGGTATCGCGATGGGGCAGGCCCCCTCCGACGTCGTCGCGGCCGCGAGCGAGACGACGCGACCGGTCCGCGACGACGGCCTCGCGCGGGTCCTCGACACCCTCCCGTAGCCCCGCCGGCCCAGATCGACGTCCTGTCCCTCTTTCGACGCCGCGCCCCGTCGAAAGAGGGACACGACGTCGATCTAGTGCCGCAGCAGCAGGAAGTGCAGCGCGAGGCCGCCCGCGTACAGCGCTGCGCCTCCCGCGACGACGAGCAACGACGCCCGCGTCGTCCGCCGAGCGGCCGCGTCGCGCCCGTAGACGTGCGCGCGCACCGAGATGCGGTTCGCCTCCTCGAGCACGCGCCGCACCTCGGGATCGTCGTGGTCGAGGCGGCCGGCCGCGTCCTGCGCACGGATGCGCTGCGCCTCATCAGGCGTCATCCGGACCTGCCCTCGCGCGGCCATGCTCACAATGATGCGCCTCCACGCGCTCCAGGGGTCCCCCGCGGCAATCGGGGCGCCGCGCACCGCCCCTTCTGCCGCGGGCGGCCCCCGGAGGCGCGGCGACGGTAACCTCGGGGTCCTGGAGGGCTGTCCGAGCGGCCGATGGACCCGGTCTTGAAAACCGGTGAGCAGCAATGCTCCGTGGGTTCGAATCCCACGCCCTCCGCTCGCCTTCGATGCGGTGTTTCGCCTGGTTGTGACCTGATTTCGTGGCTGATTTACTCGGCCTGAAATCCGTGTTTGCCCACATTTTGCCCACACTCGTGCGCGCCAGATCCTCATCGAGGCGGATGGCGACAGCGTCCAGATCGTCGTCGAACAGGTCGGCGTAGACGTCGAGCGTCATCGCCGCGGACGCGTGGCCGAGCATCCGCTGCACCGCCTTCACGTTCGCCCCTGACCGGATGGCGAGGCTCGCGGCCGTGTGTCGCAGGTCGTGCAGCGTCAGGTGCGGCACGCCGGATGCCACCACAGCGTTCCAGAACCAGCCCTTGCCGGGGCCGTGTACGCGTCGGAGGTAATCGCCGTCGAGTCCGGGGAACACGAGGTCGTCGTCGCCCTTGTCCGCGCACGCCCGCGCGATAGCGGGGGAGAGGGAGGCCGGGAACGGCACCGACCGTTGCTTGTGCGACTTCGGCGTGCCCACGATGATGCGATCGCCGACCTGGACAGCGTTCTGCCGCACGTTGAGCCGGCGACGCGCCGGGTCGACGTCCAGGACACGAAGTCCGGTGGCCTCACCCCACCGCAGTCCGCAGTACGCCAGCACGAGGATGAGCGGCCCTAAATCGCCGGCCGCCATCGCGAGTTCGCTCACCTGGTCGTGCGAGAGGTACGTGTGCGCCTTCTTGCCCTTCCGCGGCATTTTCACCCCGCGAGCCGGGTTGGAGAGGATCCGCCGGTCCCGGACCGCGACATCGAGGATCGCGGCGAGGACCCCGTAGGCTCGGATGACGACAGTCGCGCTGCGTCGCTCGCTCATCTCGGTGACCCACGCACGCACGTCGCTGTACCGCACATCGGATACCGCCGTGGTGCCCCACCGTGGTTCGACCTGCAGCCGCCACGCGATCTCGAGCACCCGCAATGACGACGGCTTGAGGTGCGATTGCTGTGTCAACCATCTCGTGCCGAGTGGGCCGATCGGCTGGCGTGCCTCGGTCGCATCCACGAACTCGCCGCGGGCCATCGCCACCTGCACCGAAGCGGCGAATAGCTCCGCCTCGCGCTTCGTCCGGAAACCGCGCTTGTCCGTCTGAGAGTGGTCCGGCTTGCGGTAACGAACCCGGTACCGCTTCCCCGCAGCCGTGTCGTAGGCCGTGACGGTCGCCATCTACCTGTCCTTTCGATAGCTGCGTGCTC
This sequence comes from Amnibacterium sp., assembly GCF_051956055.1. Taxonomy (NCBI): domain Bacteria; kingdom Bacillati; phylum Actinomycetota; class Actinomycetes; order Micrococcales; family Microbacteriaceae; genus Amnibacterium; species Amnibacterium sp. The sequence goes on along the minus strand of NZ_JBQCGC010000095.1, from coordinate 10,580 downwards.
GAGCGGGCGGCAGCCATTTCGGTGGCGCCTCGTCGAGCCAGAGCCCGGCTTGGTCGTACACCTCGTGGACCGTGACGCGATCGGCGATCGTCCGGCCGATCGGTAGCGAGGTGAGCGCGTCACGGACCGCTCGCGCGCTCTCCTGGTTGCACAGGTATGTGACCGCGGACATCTCACCGGCGGCGAAGCGTCGGCTGAAGGCGTGGAAGATCGACACGTACCGGGGGAACCGTTTCGGGGTCAGCTCGACCTCGATCAACTCGACCCACTCGTGTCCGAGCGCGACCCCGTCCGCCTGGTGCCCGCCGGCGTAGGCAGGCTTCTCGTCCCGCTGCCACGCGTACCCGGCGGTCGCATACCGCGCCGACGCCGCAGCGACGGCGACCTCGTGCCGGGTCGTCTGCCGATACAGGCTCGGCTTCCCCATCCCGGTCCCCGCGTACGTCGCCCACACCAACGACCCACCCGGGCCGCCGAGCTGTGCCCGGTCGAGGAGCCCGGCGGTCTCCATCCGCGCACACCAGGCCTGCGCCCGCCGCACCGACACCGGCCCGTCCTGACCGTTCAAGGTCCCGAGCACCCAGCGGACGGACTGCACGTTCGCGATCCGCACGATCTGGAACCAAACCATCATCTGCTCGTCCCGCGGCATCACCCACACCGTCCGCGCACCCCGGCCTACCGTCCGCACCATCCCGCCACCCGCTGCCTTCCCCGATTCAGCCCCTCGTCCGCTTCCCGAACGAGAACACCGCCCACCGACAGCACCACTCCTACGCCGTTCCCGCCACCTCCCGTCAGTTCATGTGACACACCGACACAACTCGTTTCCCCCACACTCCGCTCTCCTACCTCCCAACTTCTTTCTGCTTTTTTGCTTTTGCCCTGTCCTGGCCTGCCACCTGCACTTCCGAACCACCCTCACTCAGCACGCTTTTAAGCTGTGTGAGGGTGGTTCGGAAGCCGCACCGCGGAGGTGGCAGGCCAGGACAGGGCAAACCGGACGAAACCCGTCGCCGGCCCCAGCATCCTGAACGACGGCACGAACGACGGGGCCAGCGAGGGGCCTCGGGCCGAACGTCGCGTCGAGGTGCCGGCGACATCGCGCCATCGACGGGCCGTTCCTCTACGGGACCGAGCCACCGGCTACCGCTGCGAGCCGATCAGCTGCACCAACTCGGTGCGCGACCTCCCGTCGGTAGCAAGGGGGAACGCGCTTTCCCGTCGATCAGTGGTCCACATGAATTGCTGAGCGAAGAAAAAAATATACCCCGGCGGGTATCGTGTGGGTACGCCAGAAGGACAGCGATCGAGGCTTTGCCCCCAGCAGGGCAGTTCGCCTCTGGGCGAGACGTTGGGGGATCGCTTCGGTTGAGGGCTGAAGCCAGGGAAGGAGTAGATGCGGTGATGATGTTCGGCTGGTTCGGCGGCGGATGGTGGCTGTGGGGGCTCGTGCTCGTCGGTGTCGTCCTGCTCGTGGTGCTCGTCGTCCGGGTAGTCGCCGCCCGTGCCGGGCGCCCCGGCGTGACCGGGCGCAGTGCTGCTCGACGACTGCTCGACGAGCGGTTCGCCCGCGGTGAGCTCACGACCGAGGAGTACGAGGAACGCGTGCGCGCGCTGAGCGAGGCCTCCTCGTGAGTCCGGTGACGCGTCGCGAGGCGCTGCTGCTCGGCGGTATCGGCTCGGCGAGCGTGGCTGCCGGGGTCACCGGCCTGATCCTCACCGCGCCGGGCGGCGCGGGGGCGCCGGGGCCGGTGCGGTCGGGCGTGGACTTCGTGCAGCCGCCCGTCCGCACCGCCAGCCGAGGTCTGCTGGATGTCGACCTGACCGCGGCCGAGACGTCGACCGTGATCGCCGGGCGGTCGGCGACGGTCTGGGCTTTCGAGGGCGGGGTTCCTGGACCCACCCTGCGCGTGCGTGCCGGCGACCGGCTGCGTGTGCGGTTGCGCAATCGGTTGTCGGAGCCGACGAATCTGCACGTGCATGGGCTGCACGTCGCCCCGGGCGGGAACTCCGACAACGTGTTCATCTCGGTGGAGCCCGGCGGCGACTTCCAGTACGAGTACCGGCTGCCCGCGGACCATGCGCCCGGCACCTTCTGGTACCACCCGCATCACCACGGTTCGGTCGCGGATCAGGTGTTCGCCGGCCTGTACGGCGCAATCGTCGTCGAGGATCCGGTCCCTGTCCCCGCCGCGCGCGAACGCGTGCTCGTCATCTCCGACATCACGATCGGACCCGACGGGCACCCCGCGCCGGCCTCGGCGAGCGAGCGGATCCTCGGCCGCGAGGGCTCCTCGGTCCTCGTGAACGGGCAGGTCACACCGCACCTGACGGCCCGCCCGGGTGAGCGGGAACGGTGGCGGATCGTGAACGCCTGCGCGGCTCGCGTCCTGCGGCTGCGACTCGACGGGCAGCGCCTGCAGCTGCTGGCGATAGACGCGGGTCGGAGCACCGGGCCCACCGACGTCAGCGAGGTGGTCCTCTCCCCCGGAAACCGCGCCGATCTCCTCGTCACCGCACAGTCCGGCACGAACAGCCTCTGGACGCTCCCTGTCGACCGGGGGGGCACGGGCGGGATGATGGGAGCAGGAGCGCAGCCCAACCAGCAGACCGTCCATCTCGCCACGCTCACGGTCGACGGGCGTCCGGTCGCTGCGGCGTCCCCCATCCCGTCATCGCCGCCCGCGCGCGATCTGCGAACCGCGGCGGTCACGGCGAAGCGGCAGCTCACGTTCGCGATGGGGATGGGTGGGATGTCCGGGATGTCCCTCACGATCGACGGGCGCGCGTTCGACCCGAGCCGCGTGGACACCCGCGTACGCATGGGCGCGGTGGAGGAGTGGACCCTGGTGAACGCCAGCCCGATGGATCACCCCTTCCATCTGCACGTATGGCCGATGCAGGTACTGACGGATGGGGCGAGCCCGGTGTGGCGGGACGTGGTGAACGTGCCGGCGCACGGCAGCGTCCGGGTGCGGATCGCGTTCCAGGATTTCCCTGGCCGCACGGTCTATCACTGCCACATCCTCGATCACGAGGACGCCGGGATGATGGGCGTGGTACTCGGCGCCTGAGACTGCGATGGCGCTCGTCGTACTCGTGATGCCGATGCGATGCTCGTCACCGCGGTGTCGGCGCGTTTTCTGCAGACGTCCTCGATCGCGGGGCAGGTGACTTCCCGGGCAGGTCATGCGGTGTACGCGAGGACGGCCATCATTCCCGCCTCTGCGTGGTAGATGTTGTGGCAGTGGGTGATCCACCGCCCTGGGTTGTCCGCGTCGAAGTCAACGGTCACGGTCTGGCCAGGCAGCACGATCGAGGTGTCTTTCCTCGGTCCTCCGCCGGTGTGCTGATAGGTGTGACCGTGGAGGTGCATCGGGTGCCACATCGTGGTGCGATTGGCGAAGCGGAGTCGGATGCGCTCCCCTGTGCGGATCGTTTCGGCGTTCCGGAGCGGCGCCTCGTGGTCGAACCGTTGTCCGTTGATCGCCCAGTCGTACTTGTCCATGGAGCCCGTCATCGTCAGAGTGATCGTGCGGTCAAGGCGTTGGTCGGGCAGCCGGACCGAGGTCGCCGCGTGGAGATCGGCGGCCTGTGCGACGCGTCCGCCGAGCTCGGGGATCGAGTGGGTCGGGCTGGGTGCACGTCCGGACGCGGTTCGGACGACCGCGAAGCCCGCGGCCCCCTTTCCTTCTGCGGATGCGACCAGCGGGAACACGCCTGATGTGAGCGTGACGATCGCGTCGTAGCGTTCACCCATGCCGAGCAGGATGCTGTCCACCTCGACCGGCTCGACGGGATAGCCGTCGGTGTGGGTCACGGTCAACGCATGGCCGCCGAGCGCGACCCGGAAGGCGGTGTCACCGCCGGCGTTGATGAGTCGGATGCGGACCCGATCTCCGGGCTTGGAGCGGAAGGTCGCGGGGTCGTTGGTCGGGTGGCCGTTGATGAGGTACCGGGGGTAGAACACGTCGCCGGCGTCGCCCTTGAGCAGCGACGACTCGGCTCCCATGAGCATGTTCCCGTCCCGCATGGTCATCCCGGCCATCCCGCCCATCGGGGACATGCCCTTGCTGAGTTGTTGCAGGACCGCCTCGGGAGCGGTGTCGAGCCAGTCGTCCAGGACGATGACCCACTCGGCGTCGTAGCGCCCCGGCTCGCTCGGGTCGTCGACGATCAGTGCTCCGTACAGGCCGCGGTCGATCTGCGTGCCGACGTGCGGGTGGAACCAGTAGGTGCCGGGGTGCTCGGCGATGAAGTCGTAGGTGAATCGGTGCCCGGGTTGCACCGCGGGCTGCGTGATCGGCGGGACCCCGTCCATGTCGTTTCGAATCGCGACACCGTGCCAGTGCACCGAGGTCGGGACGTCCAGTTGGTTGTGCAACGTCGCTCGGACGGTATCTCCCGCGTTCGCTCGGATGAGCGGTGCGGGAACGGTGCCGTAGGACCAGGTCGGCGATGTGCTACCTGCCAGATCGATGGTGGTCTGCTGCGCGCGGAGTGTCGCGGTCCGGACGACACCTGTGGATCGTCGGGCTCGCTCAGCGGCGGCCACCGCGCGCCCCGTCGGCGCGACGAGAGCTGGGCTGGTGGGGTCGGCGCTGCACGCGGACAATGCTGCGAGGCCGGCGGCGGTGAGGCCGCTGCCGAGCAGTGCTCTGCGGCTGATCGGGTTCTGCGGCGAGGGCGTGGGCATGGGCATGGGTGGTGACTCCTGGAGTACGAGGGCGAAGGTCGGGGATGGGTTGAGGGAGGGCGGGGAAGCAGCCGGAACGAGGTAGTCGCGCGAGCCGACTGCCGTCGGACGGATCAGCGCGAGGGATCCCGAGTAGCGGACAGCGGGCCGATCGTGGTCCGTGAGACGAGCGGTGCGTTCCCCGATCGTGTTCCTGGGCAGCACGGCGGCACCCTGGTCGGGATGCCGCCGTGCTGCGGGTCAGGCTCGGCGGACGGGTCGGGCGATGCCCGGGGCTCAGACCGTCTTGAGCAGCTGCTTCATCTGGGTGATCTGCGCGGCCTGATCGGTGATGATCTTCTTCGCGAGCCCGATCGCGGCCGGGTTCTTACCGCCGCTCACCTCGGTCCTCGCCATCTCGATCGCACCGTTGTGGTGCTGGATCATCTGGCCGAGGAAGAGCGAGGACGCCTTTGCTCCCGAGGCGTCCTTGAGTGCTGCCATGTCGGCGGCGCTCATCATGCCGTTTCCGGTGCCGCCCATGTCCATCCCGCTCATCGAGCCGGAGACGGTCTGCTCGCCCCAGCTCGACAGCCACCCGTTCATCTCATCGATCTCGGGCTGCTGAGCGCTCTTTATGGAAGTCGCGAGAGAGCTGACGCGCGGGTCGACCCCCTGCTTCTTGAGCAACAGGTCGCTCATCTCGATGGCCTGCTGGTGGTGCATCGCCATGCCCTGGGAGAAGGAGACGTCCTGCGAGTTGTGCGCGGAGGACGCGGAGCTGCTGGGGCTTGCGGTGGCGGACATGCTGGCGCCGGAGTGGTCCATGCCGCTCATGCCGTCCATCCCACCGGAGGCATTCCCGGTCGAGCACGCAGCCAGCAGGACAGTGGTGCTGCCAGCCAGCGCGAGGGCAGCAGTCAGGCGGGTCTTCATCATCGTTCTGTTCCAATCGATCAGTCGGGCGTGAGGGGCGTCGCTGTGCCGAGCACGACGGCTCGGCCGGACGACCGATCAGGTCCGGCAGATCGAGAGAACGAGGAGCGAGGGCGGATCGGGGGGACGCAACGCCCGAACGGATATCGCAGGGGCGCGCGTGAGCCCCCGAGAACGAAGCACTGACCGAAGCCGCGTCAAGGCGACAGCGAGCAGCACGATGCCGATCGCGGTGAGGAAGCAGACCATCCCGACCAGCAGGCAATCCATCAGGTCCATGCTTCCGCCGGAAGGCGAGCTACCAGAGAAGGCCGACACTGTTGCCGACGTCGATGCTTGCGCGTCGTGACCAGTCGCTGCCATCTGGCTCGAGCCGTGCATGGCGCCGTCGGAGACCATCGACGCGTGCATTGCGGTGATGCCCAGCAGGAGGGCGCCGAGGACGAGGACGGCGAGCAGCGCCGCGCGCACGCGTCGATCACCCACTGTCAGCACGCTGATCACCTCACGAGGTCCAGAGGAGGAGTGAGAATACGGCAGTTCGTCTCGGCTGGTGCGGCGACGCCCGTGCATTCGTGAGATCCGCTGCGCGATGCGGCGATCACATCGCCTCCTTGACGCCGCGCTTGATCAGCCAGACGTTGGCCGGCCATGCGGTTCCGAACCCGATGATCATCCCGATCTGCATCAAGAACCAGTACACCGGTGATGCGGGCGTGAGATGCGGGTCAGGGAAGAAGACGAAGGCCATCAGGGCCATCCAGCCAAACAACCCCACCTCGAACGCAGACAGCGACAGGATGTCGGCCTTCGCTGCCGCTTTGATCCCATCCCGGACACCGAGGCCACGCATCGGGGCTATCGCGAAGAACTGGAACAGCAGCCCCAGCGCGACAGCGGCGATGTAGTCACCGACGTACTCGAACGGCAGCGCGGTGCCCGCGACGCTCAGACCGAGCGCCGCCACTGTGAACTCGGCGCCGATGTCGCCCAGAGTGCAGCCGGCGCCGCAATGGCTCACTCCGACGGCGATAGTCGCCCAGCCAGGCTTCGAGGGCGGGTCGTCGAGGCCGTGCAGCGTGAGCCATTTGCGGCTGGTGGGCCGCCCGAAGCGCAGGTATCCCCAGACAGCTGCCGGTCCGAAGTAGAGGCCGGTGATCGGCCAGACGGCGTTCATGATCGGCATCTTCAGCCGGTATCCGCGCACGAAGACGTCGACGGCGATGAGCAACGCGGAGCCGATGCCGAGCGCGAGTGCGATCCATGCGACCGTCACGAGCCACGGTGCAGGCATCAGCGGGGATCCTCAGTCGATCGCGCTTCGTCTTCGGAGTAGGTGAGCGCGACGAGCTGGCGGAGGCAGTGATCTCGCAGCGGAGGAGGGAAGTCGGCCGCGAGTCGGTTGTAGACGATGCGGCCGGCGCGACGGGTGGTGACCAGACCGGCCGAGCGCAGGAGGCGGAGCCCGTAGGACACCGCGTCCTCCGAGACTTCGAGCGCGAGGGCGAGATCGCCCACACAGAGCTCCTCGGCGACATCGAGGGCGTACACGAGGCGGAGTCGGACCGGGTCGGCGATCATCGACAGCAGCCCGGTCAGACGTGCCGTCTCATCAGGCGTCGGCAGTCGAGTCCTGGCGTGCGCGACCCGCGTCGGATCGATGGGGTGCGCATGGTCGGGAGTCACGAGCGCTCGGCGTCAGCGCCGACGAACGCATCGGGGTTCAAGGCGAAAGCCTTCCGACAGCCGGCGCCGCAGAAGTAGTAGGTCTCGCCACTATGGGAGGCGCTGAACTCGGCTGTCGCGATGTCAACGGTCATACCGCAGATCGGATCGGTCGCGGACGCGGCGGATGGGTGCTCGGGGTGCATGGCTGCTCCTTCGTGGTCGTGCGGGTTGTCAGTGGCTGAAGCGGTGAAGCGACCGGGATCGGCGTCGAATCGGGCCGCGCAGTGGTCCGAGCAGAAGTAGTGGGTCGAATGGTCGACCTGTCGGGTGGCTGGCGCGTTCGCGCGCTGGACCTGCATCCCGCACACCGGGTCTTTGGCGTACCTGCTCCCCTCGACGGTCCGTGTCCGGTAGAGGGCGTACAGGAGCGCGAACAGCAGCAGGGCGGCGATGTTCAACCAGGACGTCGGGTCCCACGCGATCCCCGCGGTCGTGCGGGTCTCGGTCGGTGCAGGGAGGGGTATCCGGAACAAGGAGAACAAGTACTCCACCGCCAGGCCGGCGGCGCTCATCGTGGCCCAGAAGGCCACGAGGATCCGCATGGTGATCGCGGTGCCGTAGTACTTCCGGTAGATCAGCAGCAGTGGCAGCGTGATGAGATCGGCGAACACGAACGCGACGACCCCGCCGAAGCTGATCCCGCCATGCCACAGGGCGGCTGCGAGCGGCACGTTCCCGACCGAGCACACGAAGCTCAGAACGGCGATCAGCGGCGCGATGAGCACGTTCTCCAACGACGACCAGAAGCCATGGCCGGTGAAGAAGATCGACTGCCACACGAACGCCGGAACCAGCGCGCTGAGGTACCCGGCGACGAGGAACCCGATCAGCAGCTCCTTGCGGAGCATCGTGAGGTCACTGATCGTATAGGCGGCTGCGTCCGCCCAGCCGGCCCGGGATCGCAGCCGTCGACCGAGCGACTCCTCGGCCACCTCGGTATCCTCCATCTCCCCCTCCGGCGGCTGCGCGGCGGCAAGACGGGCGCGTGCCTGGTCCGCCGCAGCAGCCGGCACGAGTCGCGGCAGGAGGACGCCCAGCAGCAGGATCATGATCGCGCCGCCGACGAACTCCGCCAGCGCAAACTGCCACCCGATCAACAGCCACAGCACGATCCCGAGTTCGACGACGAGGTTCGTGCTCGCGATCATGAACACCATCGAGGTCGTGAAGTCCGCCGATCGTACGAACAGCGTCTTGGCCAGCGCGGACGCAGCGTAGGAGCAGGACGAACTGATGACGCCGAAGACTGAGGCCTTGACCAGCGTCGCGGGGCGATGATCCCCGAGCGAGTGCTGCATGCGAGTGCGTGAGACGAACGCTTGGACGGCACCCGACAACGCGAAACCAAGCACGAGCGCCCACAGCGTTTGCCAGAACATCGTGAAAGCCTCGCCGAGCCCCTCGCCGAGCAGTTGCAGCACGAACATCTGACCTCCAGCAATACCGTATATCCGTACGGACGAGCGGATGGAGAGGGATCGCGAACTGTCAGGAGACGTTGAGCGGTGGTGCAGGACTCGGGTACGGGCCGCGCAATCGGGCGGCAAGAGTCACAGAACGCAGTCAGATCCCCCCGGTCGAGATGCCGCGCCCAACCTCCCTGGCGCCGCTCGCGCCGGTGCGCTCGAAGGCGACGCCCGACAGACGTCATGAGACGTGTCCGCCGACTGAGGTGCTCGATCTGAGGTGCTTGTTATGTCTCAAGACATCGGTGACAGTCGGGCATCAACACATCGGTGGCGGTTCTGGCCGGTTTGGTGGTGACGGTTCTGCCCACTTCGGTGGGGCATGCCTCGCGTCGAGCCCGTCGATCCTCGTGTCCGTCTCGCCATCGCGCAGTGGCCGCCGGAGGCGCCCCGCGGGGCGGTGACGACGTTCTGCCTGGAGCACGGGATCGCGCGCAAGACGTTCTACGCGATCCGCAGACGCGCCGAGCTCGAGGGACAGGCCGCGGCGCTGGAGCCACGCTCACGTCGCCCGAGGAGCAGCCCGACCCGGATCGACCCTGCTGCGGCAGAGGCCGCGATCGGGGTCCGCGCGGCGTTGGAGTCCTCGGGGCTGGACCACGGCCCGATCAGCGTGCACGACAAGATGGCCGCACTCGGCATGACCCCGGTGCCCTCGGTCACCTCGCTGACCCGGATCTTCCGCGCCGCGAACGTCGCCCGGGTCGAGCCGCGGAAGAGACCACGGGCGTCCTACCGCCGGTTCGTATACCCGGCGCCGAACGCCTGCTGGCAGCTGGACGCGACCGAGTACGTGCTCACCGGCGGCCGGAAATGCGTGATCTTCCAGCTCATCGACGACCACTCCCGCTGCGCCGTCGCCTCCCATGTCGCCTGGGGCGAGACCCCCGCCGCGGCGATCGCGGTCGTCAGCAAGGGCATCCAAGCCCACGGCGTCCCGCAACGGCTGCTCAGTGACAACGGGGCCGCGCTGAACCCATCCCGGCACGGCGTCCTGGGCCAGCTGGTCGTCTTCCTCACCGCGCTCGGGATCGAGCCGATCACCGGCAAGCCCTACAAGCCGACCACCCAGGGCAAGAACGAACGCTTCCACCGGACCCTGTTCCGCTACCTCGACAAGCAGCCCCTGGCCGAGACGCTGGAGCAGCCGCAGCAGCAGGTCGACACCTTCGACCGGCCCTACAACACCGAACGCCCGCACCAGGGCCTGCCCGGCCGCATCACGCCGGCCCAGGCCTGGACCGCCCCGCCCCAGGCCGAGCCGCGGCTGCGCCCCGCAGCCGCCGACCGCCCCAGCGTTCGACGGCCTCAGGGTCACCGGGATCGGGGTCAACGGCACCGTCGTGGCCCGGCAGGTCCGCTTCCAGGTCCGCCGCGTCCTGGCCGGCCAACTCGCCTACCTGCTCGAAGAACCCGCCGCCCTCCTGATCTTCGACCAGCAGGGCACCCTCGTCATCGAGCACCCCTGGCCGACACCGGGAACCAAATACGTCGGCAGCGGCCGCCCCCGCGGACCCCGCCGCACGCTCTGACTGTCACCGATGTCCTGACGCACGAAGTGTCACCGATGTCCTGACGCAGAACTGTCACCGATGTCCTGAGACATCACACACGATCTGAGGTGCTCATCTTGATTCGGCCTGGGTTCGGTTCCTATCGTTCCCTTTGGCCAGCGGGTGCTGGCCGGGCTGATTCGAGGGCAGCGTAGAACGCTTGCTCGACCTCGATCGGGGTGCGGTAGTCGAGCTCGGAGTGGAGCCGCTGGTTGTTCC
>NZ_JBQCGC010000094.1:0-2507 GCF_051956055.1 Amnibacterium sp. | reverse complement strand
CTGCTGGAGCGGCGTCCAGACCGGGCCGGGAGCGACGACGTTGACCCGGATGCCCTGCTCGGCGACCGAGCCGGCGAGCGCCTTGCTGAACGCGTTGATCTGCGACTTCGTCGACGCGTAGTCGATGAGCGTCGGGCTCGGCGAGTACGCCTGGATGGAGGCGGTGTTGATGATGGTGCTGCCCGGCTGCATCTGCCGGACGGCGGCCTTGCACAGCCAGAACAGCGAGTAGACTTTCGTCTTCATCGTCTCGTCGAACTGCTCCGTCGTGATGTCCTCGATGGACTGCTGCGTCTGCTGCTTGCCGGCCACGTTCGCGAGGATGTCGATGCCGCCGAGCTCGTCGACCGCCTTCCGGATGAGCGCCTCGCAGTAGGACTCGTCCTTCAGGTCGCCCGGGAACGCCACGGCCTTCCGGCCCGCGTCCTCGACCACGCACACGACCTCCTTCGCGTCGGCCTCCTCCTCCGGCAGGTAGGACAGGACGACGTCCGCGCCCTCACGGGCGAACGCGATCGCCGCCGCGCGGCCGATCCCGCTGTCCGCGCCGGTCACCACGGCCTTGCGACCGGTGAGCCGGCCGGTGCCCCGGTAGGTCGTCTCGCCCGCGTCGGGCGTCGGGTGCTGCCGCTGCTCGGTGCCGGCCCCCGGCTGGTACTGCTGCCAGCTGTCGTCGGGCTTCGGGTACTGGGTCGTCGGGTCCTGCAGGGTGTACTGATCGGTCACGCCGGGGACGCTACGAGACCCTCCGGGACGTCTCCGGGGCGTCGGCCGTACGCCGCCTGGAGACCGGTCGAGAACGCTTCGGGACGACGTGCGGGGCGCCCGCGACCGCCTCCGGCGCCTCCCGCTGCAGCTTCACGAGCACCACGCCCGCGAGGATCAGCACGCCGCCGCCGAGCTGGATCGGGGCGGGCAGGTCGCCGAGCAGGAGCCACGCGGCGAGTACCGCGAACAGCACCTCGAACAGCCCGACGAACGAGGCGACGCGGCTGCCCAGCCGGGCGCCCCCCCCGCGATGCCCAGGAGGTAGGCGCTGGAGGTGGACACCAGCACCACGACCGCCGCCGGCAGCCACCAGGGGACGATCGCACCGGCGAGCACCACGTCGCGGGTCGAGGCGGTGATCGGCGCGACGCCGACGACCGCGAGCGCGAGCAGGATCACGCAGCCGACCGCCATCGCCGCGGCGAGCAGGACGATCGGGTGCAGCTCCGCGTCCAGCCGCGCGTTGACGACGTAATAGACGACGACGCCGACCGCCGCGGTCAGGGCGAGGATCGGCCCGATCGGGTCCACCCCGCCCGGGGCGCCGAGGTCGACGACGAGCAGCAGGCCGAGGACGGCGAGGACCGATCCGGCGACCACACGACCGCCAGGGCGCCTGCGCGTCCGCAGCCAGGTCCAGCCGACGAGCAGCACGGGCGCGAGGTACTCGATCAGCAGGGCGGCGCCGACCGGCATCCGCGTGATCGCGGAGTAGTAGAGCAGCTGCGTGCCGACCACCGCGAAGACCCCGTAGGCGAGCACCGTGCGGAGGTTGCGGCGCAGGATCCCCCACCGGCCGCGGAGCAGCACGAGGGCCGGACCGAGCAGCAGGAGGAACGTGCCCGCGCACCGGCACAGCACCGCGGCGGACGAGCTCCAGCCCGCCTCGAGCAGCGGCCGCACGAACGGGCCGCCGATGCCGAACGCGAGCGCCGCGAGCACCGCGAACGTCAACCCGCTCGCCGCGCGCTTCCCCTCCACCGCATCCTCCCGTGTCACGAGTCAACCCGCGTACACTCATGACATCGGCGCGATCCTAGCGGTCAGGAGGGTGCCGAGGTCAGGAGTCACGTGCTGTTCACCCATGACGTCGAGCTCAGCCTGCTGGCGGCGACCACCCTCGTGAACACGCTGCCCGACGCCTCGCACAGCGGCGAGGACGAGTTCACGACTATGGCGCAGCTCGACGAATGGTTCGAGGGCGAGGGCTTCACCGGCGCGCGGCTGCACACGGGCGCTGAGCTCGAGTCGCTCAGGGCCCTCCGGCTCCGTCTCCGCGCGCTGTGGGAGACGGAGAGCGACGAGCAGGCCGTCGCGATCGTGAACGGGATGCTCGCCGAGGGCGGCGCGCTCCCCCGCCTCGTCGACCACGACGGGCTGGGGTGGCACATCCACGCGAACGCCCCGGATGCGCCGCTCGCCGACCGCGTCATGGTCGAGATGGCGATGGCCTGGGTCGACGTGCTGCGGCAGGGCGAGAGGTCCCGGATGAAGCGCTGCGCGGCGGACGACTGCGGGGCCGTGCTCGTCGACTTCTCCCGCAACCGCTCGAAGCGCTTCTGCGACGTCGGCAACTGCGGCAACCGGATGAACGTGCGCGCCTTCCGCGCCCGCAACGCCGCGGGCTGAGCCGCGACGCGGGGGTGGGGGTTTGTTTTGGTTTTTGGGGGGCCCCCGGGCCGAGACACCCCAAAAAAAAGCGACCCAAACGACGCGCGGGGCGTGGGGGGGGCCGCCCC
>NZ_JBQCGC010000093.1:0-49240 GCF_051956055.1 Amnibacterium sp. | reverse complement strand
CATCGATGCCGCGCGGGTGGGGCCGGGCGCCGACTCATCCGATCCCGCGATATTTGCACGGAATCGACAGAAATGACTAGGGTCGGAGCAGCATCGGCGAAGGCGCCGCTGCGTGGCGAGGAGAGGCGGTCCGCATGGCCGACACCCTGGACGTGCTCATCCTGTCCGGGCACATGACCCGCGAGCACGACAACGAGTTCCGCAGCTTCCGCCAGCACAACATCTGGCTGACGACACTGCTCGAGGACACGGGCCGCTTCCGCGTGCGGGTCATCGAGGACCCGCGCGGACTCGGCGCGGAGATCATCGACAAGTACGACGTCGTGGTCGTGGTCTTCGAGGGCCGGGACGGGTACTTCGACACGGCGGTCGGCTTCGGCCCGGAGACCGACGCGGCGCTGCTCCGATTCGTGCACCAGCGCGGCAAGGGCATGGTGTGGTTCCACGGCTCCGCCGCCCAGGAGGACGACTGGGGCTACCCGGAGGAGTACAACGTCATGCGGGGCGCGAAGCTGAGCGTGCCGACCGGCCTCCGACCCCGCCCGTGGGGCGAGGCGCAGCTCGAAACGGTCGAGCCGCGCCACCCGATCACGGAGGGCATCAGCGACCGCTGGACGGTCACCGGCGACGACATCCTCACCGGGGTGGAGCTGTACGAGGGCACCCGGGTGCTGCTCACCACCTTCGACGACCTCGAGTCGTACGAGCGGGCCCCCACGTACCCGATGCCGCACTACCCCGTCGCGGTGCCCGACGAGGGGCTCGCAGCGCTGCCGGGGATGAACACCGACCAGCCGATCGCCTGGATCAACCAGTACGGCGCGGGTCGCTGCTTCACGATCACGATCGGCCACGACATCGACACGTTCCGCCGGATCGAGTTCATCCGGATGTTCCCGCGCGGGGTCGAGTGGGCGGCGACCGGAGCGGTCACGCTCAGCGGCCCGGATCGACGCGGGGAGCGACGCTTCCTCCCCTGGCCGTACTACAACCGCGAGGGCTGATCGCCGTTCGATCCCATCGCCCGAAGCCCCGATTGCCACCGAAGCGGAGAAGCAGAACCATGGTCGACCCCGCCGCCGGCGCACGTCCGATACCCCGAATCGAACGCAGCGCGCACGGCTTCCAGTTCATCGTCGACGAGCGCCCGACCCTTCTGCTCGGTGGCCAGCTGCACAACTCGACGCCGACGGACGTGACGCTGCCGGACGTGCTCGGTCGAGTCCGGGCATTGCATGCTTCGGTCGTCATCGGCTCGGCGAGCTGGTCGCTGGTCGAACCGACCGAGGGACGATTCGACTTCTCCTCCGTCGACCGCGAGCTGGAGGCCGCGCGGAGAGCGGGACTGCGGCTGGTGCTCATCTGGTTCGGGGCGTTCAAGAACGCGACCTCGACCTACGCTCCCACCTGGGTGCGCGCTGACCCTGCCCGGTTCCCGCGCGCCGTCGTGCGCGGCGGGCGGAAGGAGGCCTTCACCCATGGCCACGCGACGTCGAAGCCCGTGCTCTCGGTGTTCTCCGAGTCGCTGCGCGCCGCAGATCAGCGCGCCTTCGTCTCGCTGATGGACCATCTGCGAACCGCCGACCCTCAGCACACCGTCCTGATGGTGCAGGTCGAGAACGAGGTCGGTCTGCTCCGGGACTCCCGCGACCGCTCGGAGACGGCAGACGCGGCGTGGAGCGGTCCCGTACCGGACGCGATCGCGAGGCTGGTCCTGGAGCAGCATCCCGACCTCCTGCGGGCAGGCGCGACCCACCGCTCCGGCACCTGGGCTGAGCTGCTCGCCGAGAGCTGGGAAGCCGATGAGCTGTTCATGGCATGGCATTTCGGGACCTATCTCGACCGCCTCGCCGTCGCGGGGAAGGCCTCGAAACCGCTCCCGATGTTCGCGAACGCGTGGCTCGGGCCGCAGCCCGGCCAGCCGGAGGCAGGGGACTACCCGAGCGGGGGCCCGACGGCAAGAGTGCTCGACGTCTGGAAGCTTGCGGCGCCGAATCTGGACTTCCTCTCCCCCGACGTCTACATCGACGACGGGAAGGCGGCGATCAGCGCGTATCGACGCGCCGACAACGCCCTCTTCGTGCCGGAGTCGCGCGTCGCGACGGGCAACCTCTTCTGGGCCCTCGGTCTCGGGGCATTCGGCTTCTCGATGTTCGGCGTCGACGACATCCGCGCCGACAGCCGGCTGGGGCTCGCGTACGGACTTCTCGACGGAATGGCCGACGTGGTGATCGCCGCCCAGGCCGAGGGACGCATCGCCGGGATCCTGCTGGAGGAGGACGAGCGCCAGGACCTCGAGTTCGGCAGCCTGCGAGTGGTCGTCCAGGGGGCGCGCGCGCTCCTCCAGCGAATGCTCCTCGATGCGGGTGTGCAGGCGCCGCCGGCGCACGCGTCGGCGCCGAGCGAGACGGGGCGCGGCATCCCCGCGCCCGCAGACACGCGGGCGTTCGGCCTGCTGATCGAGCAGGGGCCCGACGAGTTCATCGTCGTCGGCCAGAACCTCGCGGTCGACTTCGCCGTCGAGGCGGGCGCGGTGGAGATCGATGCTGTCGAGGCGGGGTATTTCAGCGACGGGACCTGGACGTGCACACGGGTCGTGAACGGCGACGAACGCCTTGCAATCGTGCCGCTCGACGAGGTCGGCGTCGCTCGAGTCCGTCTCCTGCGGCTGTCGACGTGACCGCACGACGGCTCGATGGCCGGGTGGTGGTCGTCACCGGAGCGGCGAGCGGAATGGGACTGGCCGACGCGCGGCTCGCGGCCGACGAGGGGGCCATCGTCTGGGCGACCGACGTCGTCGAGTCAGCAGCGGCCGACGACGACCGCATCACGAGCCGCCGGCTCGATGTCACCGACCCGCTCGGGTGGGAGCGGCTCGCCGCCGAGATCCGGGATCGGGACGGGCGCGTCGACGGACTGGTGAACAACGCGGGCATCGCATCGCGCGACCGCCTTCCCGACGTCGTGCTGAGCGCATGGCACCGCACGCTCGAGGTGAACGTGACCGGCCCCCTGCTCGGGATGCAGGCGCTGCGTCCGCTGATGCATCCCGGTGCATCGATCGTGAACATCGTCTCCATCGCCGCCCTCGGCGGTCACGCCGCGGCCGCGTACACGACGAGCAAATGGGCGCTGCGTGGCCTGTCCCGGGTCGCGGCGCTCGAGTTCGGCGAAGCCGGCATCCGGGTCAACGCCGTCTTCCCCGGACTCGTCGACACCCCGCTCATGGACTCCGCATCACCCGCGTTCGCGGCGGCGGCGATCGCGGAGACACCGCTCGGTCGCTCGGGCGCACCGGCGGACATCGCGCCGTTGGTGGTCTACCTCCTCTCGGAGGAGTCCGCGTTCATCACCGGCGCGGAGATCGCCGCCGACGGCGGTCTCACGAGCCACGTGTCGCACAAGCGCATCGCCGATGCGATCCGACCCACGAGCGAGGAGCACCTCGATGAGCCCTGATCCCGACTCCTCAGGCGGACCCGGACTCCGGATCGGCATCCTCGGCGCGGCCGGGATCGCCGAACGGGCGATGGTCGAACCCGCGCGGGCGCAGCGCGGGGTGCGCGTCCAGGTGATCGGATCGCGGGATCCGGCGCGCGCCCGCACGCTGGCGGACCGGCTCGACGTCCCGGACGCGGGCGACTACGACACCGTCCTGCACCATCCCGACGTCGACCTCGTCTACATCGCTATCCCGCCGACGTTCCACGCCGAGTGGGCCGTTCGCGCGCTCGAGGCGGGGAAGCACGTGCTGTGCGAGAAGCCGCTCTCGGCGAACGGGACGACTGCGGCCCTGATCGCCGAGACGGCTGATGCGACCGGCAGGCGCGCCTTCGTCGGGTTCCACTACCGATTGCACTCGTTCACGCAGCACCTGCTGACGCACCTCGCCTCCGGCGCACTCGGCTCCGTCGAGCGGGTGGACATCGACTTCAGCATCCCCCACTTCGTCGTGAAGCCGGGGAACATCCGGCTGGACGGCGACCTCGGGGGTGGCGCGTTCATGGACGTCGGGTGCTACGCGATCGATCTGCTGCGCGCTGCCTGGGGCGAGCCCGCGGTCGTGTCGGCGACCGCGATCGTGTCCGACGACGACCCGCGCATCGATCTGCAGACCGACGTGGATCTGGCGCTCCCGGGCGGCGTCCCGGCACGGGTGCGGGCGTCGTTCATCGGCGACGACACCGGCAGCATGACGCTGCGGGTCACCGGATCCGAGGCCGAGCTCGACGCCACCAGCGTGATCGTTCCGCAGTGGGGCGCCGCGCTGCGCATCATCTCGCCCGCGGGGCTGCTGCTGGAGGAGCGGGCGGCGCCGGGCGAGAACAGCTACGCCCGGCAGCTCGCGCACATCGCCGAGGCGCTGCGCGACGACGCACCCAGCATCCTCGACGCCGCGCGGGGCGTCGGGACCATGCGGATCGTGGACGACGTCTACCGGGCGGCCGGGCTGCAGCCCCGCTGAGCACCGACCCGGCGGCCCGCTCACCCACGGTGGATCGCGGCCACCACGTCGAGGAGGGTGGCGGGTCCGCCGACGTTGCCCGGCACGACGACCGTCGTCGGGGCGGTACCCGGCTCGACGTCGAGATCCCAGACCGACACCCCGGCGAGCACCTGTCCCCGCACCCGCGCCCGGGCGGCGTGCAGCGCGTCGGTCGCGATCGCCGCCGAGGTGATCCCGCCCTTCGTGACGACCACGTCGACCTCCCGAGCGACCGCAGCGGTCGCGCGGACGAGCGCCGCCATCACGCGCTCGCCGTGCTGCAGCGTGTCGTCCTCGGCTCGGCGCACCCGCTCGGACTGGAGCACGACGACGCGGCTCCTGCCGAGGGCCGCGCGGACCTCCGGCACCGCCGCGGCCGCAGCCGCCTCCGGGTCCAGCAGGGCGGCGGCCGTCGGGATCGTCACGGCCTCGACGACACCGCCCGCCGCACCGAGCGCGGCGAGCTGCGCCGTGGAGGCGGCGGTGTGGGAGCCGCACACGACGAGGACGGCCCGGTCGGTCTCGGCGATCGGGCGGCCGAGGAGCCCGTCGCTCGCGACACCCGCGAGGACCGCGGCGAGCGGCGCCGCGCTCCGCACCACGACCCGGCGCCCCCGCCGCCGCGCCTCCGCGAGCCCTGCGGCCACGAGGACGACGTCGTCGTCCGTCTCGACGTCCGGGGTGACGAAGGCGCCGACCGCTGCGCGCACGAGCGCGTCCGCGACCGCCGTCCCGCTCGTGGTCCGCACCGCGTCGAGGACGACGGGCACGGCCTCCCGCCCACCCCGCTCGGCGACGAAGCCGGCGAGGGAGGAGCTCGTGTACCCGAAGACCGGGTCCCGGGCGAACTCCGTCTCCCCCACCGGCACCTGCACCCCGTCGACCACGAGCCGGTGGACCCCGTCGACGGTCGTGCGGCCGCCCTGCGGGAACGCGGGCACGAACAGCACCGCGGCGTCGTCGCCGACGAACACGTCCGTCTCCGCGAACACGTGCCCGCGGAGCGTCGAGTCGCCGCGGAGCACCACCTGCACCTCCGGATCCACCTCCCGGCGCACCCGGTCGATCTCGCCGCGGACCCGGTCGCAGAGCGCGACGGCGTCCGCCTCGCTCACGGCCCGCGAGTTGGTCTGCAGGTAGACCGAGTCCGTGCGGCGGAGGGTGTCGACGAGCAGGTCGCCGTCCCAGACGAGCAGCACGTCCACCCCGGTCGCGGACTGCGTGCCGGTCGGATCGTCGTCGAGCACGACCGTCTTCATGGGCGACCTCCTCCGTCGCGGCGCCGCTCGTCCGCGGGCACGGACCGGATCGCCGTCGACGATCAGATCATCCCGCTACGGTCGGCGGGAACGAGAGGACGGACATGGCGGTCCACGATCCAGCGCCCGGCGTGCGCGTCGTCGTCACCGGAGGCGCGGGCTTCCTCGGCACGATGCTCGTCGAGCGCCTGCTGCAGGAGCCGTCGCAGACGTTCGGCGGGTCCCGGGCCCGCGTCGCCGAGATCGTGGTGCTGGACCTGCAGCCCCCGCTGCCGCGCATCGCCGATGATCCCCGGGTCCGCGTGCTGATCGGGCCGCTCGAGGCGTCGCTCGCCGCGGTGCCGGACGCGGATGTCGTCTTCCACCTGGCCGGGGTCGTGAGCGGCGCGGCGGAGGCGGACTTCGACCTCGGGATGCGCACGAACCTCGAGGGCACGCGGGCCGTGCTCGAGTGGGCGCGCGCCATGCGCGTCCCGCCGCTGCTCGTCTTCGCGAGCTCGCTCGCGGTGTTCGGCAGCGATCCCGCGATCGGCCCGATCGGGGAGGTCGACGACGACACGATGCCGCGCCCGCAGTCGAGCTACGGCACGCAGAAGCTGATCGGCGAGCTCCTCGTCGCGGACTGCACACGGAAGGGGTTCGTGCGCGGCCGGAGCGTCCGCCTGATGACCGTGTCGGTGCGGCCGGGGAAAGCGAACGCGGCCGCGTCGAGCTTCCTCTCCGGCATCATCCGCGAGCCGATCGCGGGTCTCCCGTCCCGATGCCCCGTGCCGCCGGACACCCCGGTCGCGCTCTCGTCGCCCGCGCGGACCATCGAGGGTGTCCTCGCCGCAGCAGCGGCGGACGAGGCGACCTGGGGCAGCCGGACCGCGATGAACCTCCCCGCGCTCGCCACGACGCCGCGCGAGATGGCAGCCGCCCTCGACCGCGCGGTGGAAGGCGGACCCAGCCGCTTGATCGAGTGGAGCGTGGACCCGGAGGTCGAGCGGATCGTCGCGAGCTGGCCAGCCCGCATCCGCACCGATCGCGCCGCCGCGATGGGGCTCACCCCCGACGGCTCCTTCGACGACGTCGTCGCCCAGTACCTGACGACGCTCGCCGGAGCGACACGATGAGCGCCCCGGTCCCGGTGGCCTGGATCGGCCTCGGCGCGATGGGCATGCCGATGGCGTCCCACCTGGTGCGGAGCGGGTTCCCGGTGGTCGGGTACGACCCGGCGCCGACCCTCCGGTTCCCGGAGGACGTGTCGATCCGCACCGCCGCGAGCCCGGCCGCCGCGGCCGACGGCGCCTCGATCGTGGTCGTGATGGTCGCCACGCCTGCCCAGGCGGAGGCCGCACTGCTCGGATCGGACGGCGTGCTCGCCGGTCTGCGGGAGGGCGCGACCGTGGTCGTCACGGCGACGATCGGCCCGGAGTCCGCCACGGCGCTCGCGACGGCCGTCGCGGAGGCGGGCGGGGCGTTCGTCGACGCACCGGTCTCCGGCGGCGTCGCCCGGGCCGGCAGCGGCGAGCTGCTCGTGATGGTCGGTGCCGACGAGGCGGCGTTCGGCGCCGCACGGCCGGTCCTCGACGCGCTCGGGGCGACCGTGCATCACGTCGGCCCGAGGCCGGGCGACGGCCAGCGCATGAAGCTCGTGAACCAGCTGCTCTGCGGCGTCCACATCGCCGTCGCCGCGGAGGCGCTCGCGTACGCGGAACGGCTGGGCATCGATCCGGCTGCGGCGCTCGAGGTGCTCGGCGGCGGCGCGGCCGCCTCGTTCATGCTCGGCGACCGCGGGCCTCGCATGGTCTCCGGCGAATTCGAGCCCCCGCGGAGCGCGGTCGACATCTTCGTGAAGGACCTCGGCCTGGTGCTCGACGCCGACCCGGACGCCGCGCTGCCGCTCGCCCGCGCCGCGCGCGGCCGGTTCGTGCAGGCCGCCGACGCAGGGATGGGACGGCTCGACGACTCGTCCCTGATCCGGCTCCCGGACCCAGGGAGGCGAGAGGGGGCTCCTCAGTAAGCAGCCGGTGCCGGCGCAGCGGGCCGCGTGTCGAGCCCCGTCCCGGCGACGCGCAGCAGGTCGAGCTTCGAGGCGTCCTCCGAGCCGGGCGCGGCCGTGTACACGACGATCCGCAGGTCCGCGCCCGGGACGGCCAGCACGTCGCAGTCGAGCGTGATCGGCCCGACGGGCGTCCGCGTCGCGGTCTTCCGGCTCGATCGGTGCTGCGCCACGTGCGCCTCACCCCACCGGGCGCTGAAGTCGGACGAGGTCGCGCGCAGCCGCGCCACCAGGGTCCGGAGGCGCCGGTCGGCGGGGTAGCGCCCGACCGCACCGCGGAGGTCGGCGGCGAGGTCACGCGCGAACTCCTCCTCATGCCGTTCGTCGAACCGCATCCGTTCGTGGCCCGCAGTGAAGTGCTGCCACGCCACGTTCCGCTCGGCGGGCGGCTTCGCGGCCGGGTCGCCTCCGATCGCCGCCCACAACGGGTTCCACTGCAGCACGTCCCACGCCGCGGAGAACACGGCCATCGGCACGTCTCCGAGCCGGTCCATGATCCGCTGCACCCCGGCGGGCACATGCAGCGGAACCTCGCTCGGGCCGGGCACGGCGGCACCGCCGACCCGGAACAGGTGCGCGCGCTCCTCGTCGGAGAGGCGGAGGGCCCGCGCGAGCGCACCGAGCAGCTGCGCCGACGGATGCACGGCCCTGCCCTGCTCGAGCCGCACCACGTACTCGACGCTCACGCCCGCGAGCGCGGCCAGTTCCTCGCGGCGCAGCCCGGGTGCACGACGGCCGGGCCCGGCGGGCAGCCCCGCCTCCTCCGGACGCATGCGGTCGCGCCACGACCGCAGCACCGTTGCGAGCTCGTCCACGCCACCATGCTGCACCCGGCAGAGCCCGCGGGAGTGGTACCGGCAGTGCCTACCCTGCGCACGGCCTCGGGCCGCAGGCTCGCATTCATGACCACGACACTCATCACCGGGGCGAACAAGAGCCTCGGCCTCGAGACCGCTCGCCGGCTGATCGACGCCGGCCACACCGTCCTCGCCGCCATGCGCGACCCCGACAAGGGAGACGCCGTGCGGGCGCTCGGTGCCGAGGTCGTCCAGCTCGACGTGACCGACCAGGCCTCCGTCGACGCCGCATTCGCGGGCCTGGCCCGGCTCGACGTGCTCGTGAACAACGCCGGCGTGCTCGGTACGTCGTTCGGCGTCGACGACCTCGATGCGGCCGCGATGGCGTCCGTGTTCGACACGAACGTGCTCGGCATCGTGCGCGTGACGCAGGCGGCACTCCCGCTGCTGCGCCGCTCCGGGAACCCCGTGATCGTGAACGTCGCCTCCGGAGTCGGGTGGCCCCGCTTCCTGACCACGCCCGGCCGCGACGAGCACCCGGTCAGGAGCATCCCGTACGCCTCCTCGAAGGCGGCCGTGATCGCGCTCACGGTGCAGTACGCGAAGAACCTGCCGGGCATGCGCGTCAACGTCTCCGATCCCGGGTACACGGCGACCGACTTCAACGGGCACGGCGGCCATCAGACGGTCACGGAGGGCACCGATGCGACCGTCGCACTCGCGACGATCGGGCCCGACGGGCCGACCGGGGAGTTCCACGACCGGTCGGGGCGCATCGCCTTCTGACCGGCGACCCGGGTCAGCGGCCGGACGAGCCCACGACGGGCACCGATGCGCAGGTGGAGTCGCGGGCGATCCGCAGCGTCGCGCTGCCGCTGGGCGCGGACGGGTCGACCGTCGTGGTCGGTCCGTTCGTCGCCGTCCGGCCGTCGGCGGAGACGGTCACGCGGGTGAAGGTCACCCGGAACCGATCCGCCCCCGTGCCGGTCGGTCGGGCGTCGTACCCGCCGAGCTGCAGGGCCCCGTCCTGCTCGCGGCAGCCGACGCCCGTGCCGTTGCCGCGCAGGTCCTCCTGATCGAACGTGTACTGGGCGCCCTGCGCGTTCTGCACCGGCGCGAGCGCGCACGTCGAACCGGAGCGCTGCAGGGAGTAGAGCCGCGCACCCCGGCCGTCCGCGAGGGCCATCACCGTCGCGCCTCCGGCGATCCTGGCCGCCCAGCCGGTGTGCGCACCGGGGCCGGCGAGCGGATCGCGGACGGTGAGCACCGCGCCGGACGCGGTGCTGATGCCGAACCGGTTCTCGCCGGCTGAGTAGAAGATGCGGTCGTCGCGACCGTCGCCGTCGAGATCGCCGTCGATCGCCGATTCGGCGCCCGTGGGGACCACGACATCGTTCGGCGCGCATCCCGCCGGCGTCGCGGTCGAGGTCGGGCTCGAGGAGGGTGAGGCGCTCACGCTCGGGGCGGTCGGGGACGACGGGGCGATCGACGCCACGGTGGTGGTCGGGGCCGGCGTCGTCGTCGCGGTGCATCCGCTCATCAGGAGGACGGCGAGCAGCGGCAGCGCGAGCACCTTCGTCGATCCGGTCACCGGCGGAACCTAGCGACCGGACCCGGGAGCGACACGGGAGGCATCGGATCCCGTCCGATGCCGGGCTGGACGTCGGCGTCGACGCGGTGTGGTGGCACGCTGAACAGGTGGCACCGCCTCCTCACCCGTCGGGACCGACGCCGATGACGGCGGCGCACGATCCGGGGTGCGAGGTCTGCCGCACCAGCTGGCAGCGCCGCGCGACGGTCTGCGACCAGTACGGTTTCTCCCGCAGCCGCCGCACCCTCCTGTACCGGTGCGCCGTGTGCGATACGCGCTGGGAGGCGACCGTCCAGCAGCTCCTCCCGCTCGAGGGCCCGTTCCCCGACGACCGGGAGCCCGCCACCGCCGTCGACCTCGGCCCCGCGCTGGCGGATCAGGCGAGCCGCGTCCGCCCGTCCCCGCCCGAAGCGCTGCCGAGCGCCGTCCGCGTCGGCCCGATCGCCTCCCGCACCGTCGAAGGCGGCCGCATCGTCGTCCCCTTCGCGCAGCGCATCCCCGGCTCCTGGGTCGGCACGCCGCTCGACAGCTTCATCGCCCCGCTGGCGGCCATCGCCCTCGCGCTCGACGCGCTGCTGCCGGACGTCGATGTGCACGTCGGCCGGTCCTACCGGTTCGACGCCGTGACCTACCGCGACCGGCTGGGCGGCCTGCACACCGGGTACGGTCTCGCGCTCGCCGACCGACCGAGCACCGCGGCGTTCGAGCGCCTGGTCCTCCCCCCGGTGCGGCGCTCCCCCGCCGACCCGCCGGACCCGATCGCGCTCCGCGTGGACGAGGGGTCGCTGGTCAGGATGGGCCTCGGCGTCGATGCGCCCACCCACGGCCTCTTCAACGTCGTGGCGTTCGGCCTCCACGCCGCCCCGACCCCGGATCCGCCGGCGGTCGACGACGCGGTCGTGTTCCGATGATCGCCGGATCGTGGCGGAGCCTTCGCAGGCGGACGCTCGTCCGGCCCGGCGTCCCCCTGCCCGATCGTCTCCACCTGCTGGTCGCCGAGGACGGGTCGCCGATCACGACCTCCGGCGACCACGGCAGCCGCGAGTACACCGCGTACAGCGTCCGGTCGATGGCGGGCGGCCCGACCTCGGTGCGGCGCACGTCCGAGCTCCGCCGCCTCGAGACGGGGATGGACCTCGTCTGGGTCGATCCCGGCACGCCGTCGGGCGCCGGCCTGCCCCTCACGTTCGAACCCGGCCGGCGGCGCCCGCGCCCGCGCCCGCGCCCGCGCGGCAGCGGAGTCACCACCATCGACGCGCACCGCCTCCCGCCGGTGCTGTGGCGGCTGCGGATGCTGGCCGCCCTGGATTCGGCCGATCGGGCGGTCCAGCTCCTCGAGCGGCCGGGTCGTGGGGCTCCGACGATCGTGCTGTCGCGGGACCCGGCACATGCCAGGACCGAGATCGCCGCCGCGCTCGAGGGCCTCCCCCACCCGACGATCGTGTTCCGTCCGCCGGGCGACGACCTCGGCGTGCCGGCCCGCACCTCCTGACCCGATGCCGGTGGGAGGGGTCTCGTGCGACCGGGCCGGCTGCGCCGGCTCAGCCGGCGGCCTCGGCCTGCGGCTGCCCCACTGCGCCCCGTGCGCCGGCCGGTCGCCGGAACGCCGGAGCGCAGAGGAACGCGACGACCATCATCGCGACGAGCACCCAGAAGCTGCCGAGGAGGCCCACGCCCTGCGCGAGGAATCCGATGACCGGAGGGCCGCCGAGACCGGCGGCGTAGCCGATCGACGCGACCACGTTGATCCGGGCGGCGACGTTCCCGCCGCCCTCGCCGGCCGCGGACATGCCGAGCGGGAAGCCCATCGAGACGCCGACGGAGAGCAGGAGGACGCCGAGCAGCACGAGTGCGGGGACGTTCGAGAGGATGAACAGGAGCAGCCCGACGGTGCCGACGGCGGTCGTCAGGCGGATCGTCGCGACCCGGCCGAGCCGGTCGACGACGGGTCCGCCGAAGATTCGCGAGGCCGCCTCCCCGATCGCGAACGCCGTGAAGAACAGCGCCGCCACCGTGGGCGTGAACCCGTGGTCGCGCTGCACCGCGAGGGTGAGCCAGTTGTTCGCCGAGGTCTCGCTGAGGTCGACGCCGAGCATGACGACGCCGATCAGCAGGAGGCGCACCTCGGTCCAGCCGCGCAGCCACTCGCCGATGCGGGCGCGGATGCTCCGGTCCACGGAGGGCAGCGGCTCCGTGGTGCCGGACGGCACCGCGAGCACGACGTACGTGCCGATCGCGGCGATCAGCAGGGCCTCCCACGCGAACTGCCCGGTCGGGCTCAAGCCGATCGCGGCGCTCCCTGCGCCGATGCCGGAGCCGATCACCGCCCCCACCGACCAGGCGGCGTGGAGGAAGGGCATGAGGCTCCGGCCGGCGATCCGTTCGAGCGCCGCGCCCTCGACGTTGATCGAGACGTCCATCACGGCGGTCGCGAACCCGATGAGCAGGAACGCGATGGCGATCACGGCGAGCGACCCGATCGCCACGCCGGCCGCCACCGCGGCCATCATCACGGCGATGGTCGCCAGCGACATGCCGACCGTGCGGCGACCGCCGAGCCGGTTCGTGATGGGCGCCGATGCGAGCAGCCCCGCGACCGAGCCGACGGCGCTGCCGGCGAAGACCGCGCCGAGCTGTCCCGTCGTCACCTGCAGCTGCTGCGCGATCGCGGGCAGGCGCGGACCCCACGCGGAGATCGTGATGCCGCCGACGATGTACGCGCCGAGGAGCCCGTTCCGCCACCGGGTCAGTCGACGCGCGTCGAGCGCGGTGGATGAGGGCACAGCACCACGGTACGGAGCCAGGGGTGAGCGTTCACGCCGCCGTGCCGACGGTGGGCGCGAGACGGTCTCGACCGCCCCGCGCCCTCGCCGCCGCGGTCACCACACCGCGCCGTCTCCCTCCAGTTCCCGCTGGCTGCGCTCGCGGGCCTCCTCCTCAGCGCGGCGATCCAGTCCGCGCGAGAACAGCAGGTACAAGCCGCCGGCGACGATGAGCCCGACGGCGAACGAGAGATCCGCACCCCCGAGGAGGTTCGCGACCGGACCGACGAACAGGTCGGTCAGGGCGAAGAACGGGATCATCGCGACGAAGCCGATGCTGTAGGCGAGGAGACCGCGCCACGACCAGCGGCCGTAGATGCCCTTCGGGTTGAAGATCTCCGTGATCGCGTACCGGCCGTGCCGCACCGCGTAGAAGTCCACGAGGTTCACGGCTGTCCACGGCACGAGGAAGTAGAGCATCAGCAGGACGAAGTTGTTGAAGCTGCCCAGGTAGTCGTCCGGGATCGCCAGCGCGGCGATCACGGTGATGAGCCCGACCACGACGAGGCCGATGACCCGCGGCCGCACCGTCGCGCGGACGGGTTTGAACGCGTCGAGCCCGGAGACGCTCGTCAGCATCGCCCCGTACGCGTTGACGCCCATGATCGAGATCAGTGCCAACGTGGAGACGAGCACCACGATGGTCCCGAAGCCCGGGAACAGGTTGTCGCCCACCTGCTTGATGGACGAGATCGCGTCGACCTTCGGGATGCGGCTCGCGAGCAGGCCGCCGAGCCCCATCAGCCACACCGCCGAGCCGGCCGCCCCGAGATACGTGAAGAAGATGAGCTTCGGCGCCGACGACGACGCCGGGAGGTAGCGGGAGTAGTCGGACACGTAGACCGCGTAGCTGATGTTGTAGCCCGCGGCGAGCGAGAACTCGACGAGGAAGCCGGTCAGATCCCATCCGCCGGCATGCCCCGCCGCGGGCGCGGGCAGCGTCGTGAAGGCCAGCACCGTGGTGATCGCGAACGCGATGAGCAGCAGGTAGGTGAGCCAGCGCTGGACGAAGTGGAGCAGGTCGTGCCCGATGACCGCGATCACGATCGACAGGGCCGTGAGGACGGGGTACCAGAACCACTTCGGATCCGGCAGCACGAGGCCGATGCCCTGCGTCGCGAGGATGACGTCGAACACCATGAAGCCGATGTAGACGAACACGGTCGCGAGGAACGGCACGATGACGCCGCGGCTGCCGAACTGGGCACGCGACTGGATCATCTGGGGCAGCCCCATGCGCGGGCCCTGGTTCGCGTGGAAGGCCATGAAGAAGGTGCCGAACCCGGCCCCGAGGACGACCGCGAGGAACGTGAAGCCCGCGGACAGCCCGACCTCGGGCCCGATGAATCCGATCACCATCGTGGGCAGCACGAAATTGCCGGTGAACCAGAACGGTGCCTGATGCCAGAGCTTGCCGCGCCGCTCCGACCAGGGCACGTAGTCGATCGAGTGCCGTTCGATCACGGGTCCGGCTGCGCTGCCGGACGACGTCTTCGTGGACATCACATGCTCCTCGGTTGTGTGGGTTCCTGCGAGAGGAACTCGATCTCGATGAAGGAATAGGGGTGCTCGCCGTTGACGAGCTCGTGCTCGGCTCCCGCCGGACGTCGATAGGGCTGCCCTGCGGCCACGGCCGATGTGGCCGACCCGCCGGCGTCGACCACCACGAACTCCCCGTCCGTCAGAGGGACGACGAGGGAGTCGCAGGTGTGCCGGTGCCTCGGGATGCGATCACCCGGGCCCAGCTCGTACCGGGTGACCCGGATGCGCCCGTCGTCGATCTGGACGGTGGCGCGTGCGATGCCGCTCATGCGAGCACCTCGTACCCGGGCGCGACCCGGCGCCAAGGGAACGCGCGCTCCCAGTCGGCAGCGATCCGCAGCAGGCCCCGGTCCGCCCAGCGGGGCATCGTCACCTGGAGACCGAACGGCATGCCGTCCGGAAGCAGGGCGCCGGGAAGCGAGACGGCCGGCAGGCCGGTCACGTTCTGGACCGCGGTCGAGTAGACCTCGGGCCCCAGCAGGCCCGCGGGCGCGTTCCCGCGCCGGCCGTCCGGCGACCACCCCACGTCCGCCACCGTGGGCGTGACGAGCGCGGCCGTTCCTCCGAGCAGCTCATCGAGTCGAGCTGCCGCCGCGAACCGGCGTCGCCTCGCGGCGAGGTAGTCGTCCTTCGTCACGGCGAGCCCCTGCAGGAGGAACTCCCGCGCGCTCGGGTGCAGGTCGCCGCCGTCTGAGGCGAGCCGCGCCGAGCCGAACCTCGCGGCGTGCTCGGCCGAAGCGAGGACGAACCAGTCCTCGTCCGGGCTCCAGCCGGGGAAGAAGTCGGTCGGTTCGCGGTGCTCGACCGGTACGTCGAGCACCGCGGCGAGCCGCTCGACGTCGGCGTGGAACGCGAGGGCGACGGCGGTGGGCAGAGGGCCGAGGTCATCGGTCCGGTCGGCGACGATGAGCCGGTCAGGCCGCTGCGCCGGCGGCAGCGGTGTCGGCAGCGCCGTTGGGTCGCCGTCGACGGGTCCGGCGAGCACGTCCAGCAGCAGCTCGAGGTCATCGGCGCACGTCGCCATGAGGCCGTCGGTGGAGAAGTCGATCCAGTCGGGCGCCCCGCGGCGTCCGATCACGCCGTTGGTCGGCTTGAAGCCGAGCAGACCGCAGAACGCGGCAGGGATCCTGACCGAGCCGCCCCCGTCCGTGCCGGTCGCGATCGCGGCGAGCCCCGCGGCGAGCGCGGCGCCCGATCCGCCGCTCGACCCACCGGGCGATCGATCGGTGTTCCACGGATTCGTGGTCGGGCCGAACACGAGGTTGTCGGTGAAGCCCTCGATGCAGAACTCCGGCACGTTCGTCTTGCCGACGACGATCGCGCCGGCAGCGCGCAGCCTCCCGACCGCCACACCGTCGGTGACGGCGGGTGCGGCGCCCGCGAACCAGCGGGACCCGTGGGTCGTGACCATCCCGCGGACGTCGTCGTTGTCCTTCGCGAGGACGGGGAGACCGGCGAGCGGTCCCGGGTCGATGCCGCGACGGACGGCCTCGTCGACCGCGTCGGCCTCCGTGCGCGCCTCGTCGGCGCGCTCGGCGACGACCGCGTTCAGCGTCCGGTGCCCGTCGATGCGGCGCAGCGAACGCTCGACGAGGTCACGTGCGCGCAGTTCACCGGAGCGCACTCGCGCGGCAAGGGTTCGGAGCGCGTGGGGGTCGCTGTCGGGGGACGTCATCGTCTCGGTGCGCGGGCGCTCAGGAGGCGGGAACCATCGAGGTGAGCAGCTCATACGCGACGTGCGAGGCGGCGATCCCCGTGAGCTGGGCGTGGTCGTACGCCGGCGCGACCTCCACGACGTCTGCACCGACGCTCCGGTGCTGCCGCAGACCGCGCAGGAACTCGAGCAGCTCCCGGCTCGTCAGACCGCCGGCCTCGGGGGTGCCCGTCCCCGGGGCGTGCGCGGGGTCGAGCACGTCGATGTCGACCGAGACGTAGACCGGTCGATCCCCGAGCCGGTCGTGCATGCGCTGCAGAGCCACGGCCATGCCGGCGCGCTCGACCTCGTGCGACCCGATGACCGCGAACCCGAGTCGGTCGTCGTCGGCCAGGTCGTCCCGGTCGTAGAGGGGGCCGCGGATGCCGATGTGCAGGCAACCGGTCCGGTCGAGCAGTCCCTCCTCCGACGCCCGCCGGAAGGGCGTCCCATGTGTGATGGGTGCGTCGAAGTAGGTGTCCCAGGTGTCGAGATGCGCATCGAAGTGCACGACCGCGACCGGTCCGTGCCGCTTGGCCGTGCTGCGCAGGAGCGGCAACGCGATCGTGTGGTCGCCACCGAGGGTGAGGAGCCGCGCACCTCCGGCGGTGAGCTCGTCGGCGCGCTCCTCGATCTCCCGGACCGCGTCGTCGATGCTGAAGGGGTTGACCGCGATGTCCCCGGCATCGGCGACCTGCATGCGCGCGAACGGGGAGGTGTCCTGCACCGGGTTGTAGGGGCGGAGCAGGCGCGACGACTCGCGGATGTGCGCCGGACCGAACCGCGCGCCCGGCCGATAGCTGACGCCGGTGTCGAAGGGGATCCCCACGACGGCGACGTCCGCTCGCGCGACCTCCTCGATGCGAGGCAGCAGCGCGAAAGTGGCGAAGCCCGCGTACCGAGGGGTGCGGCTGGAGTCTCGTGGTCCGACCGTCACGCGTTCGACCTCCTCGTCGTCCGATGCGTTCACGGTACAAGCAGGTTGTCCGCCATGCAACGGATGATGCCTGCGGCGCGTCGCCACGCGCGCCCGGAGCGAGCGGCGCCTCCTAGAATCCGGCGCGTGCGAGCGTTGAACCCGGCCCCCGACGGCGCTCCGGTGCCACTCGGGCCGAGGCTGCGCGCCACGCGACTCGCGCAGGGGATCACGTTGGCGCAGATGGCGGAGGCCACGGGATTCAACAAAGGGTTCATCAGCCGTGTGGAGCGCGATGAGACCTCGCCGAGCGTCGCGACGCTGCTGGCCCTGTGCCAGGCGCTCTCCCTGCCGATCGGGTCACTGTTCGAGCCGCCCGAGCACGAGGTCGTCCGGTTCCGCGACGCCCCGAAGATCAACTTCGGCGGCTCGCTCGCCGACGAGCGGCTGCTCACACCTCGATCGGAGTCGCGCGTGCAGCTGCTGCGATCCACGCTCGAACCGGGCGCCTCCGGCGGCAAGGACTTCTACACGATCGCCTGCGAGGTCGAGGTCCTGCACGTCCTCGAGGGCGGGATCACCGTGCGCTTCCCGCAGCACGACGTGGAGCTGGGATCGGGGGATTCGCTCTCCCTCGCGGGACGCGAACCGCACACCTGGGTGAACGCCAGCGGCGGCCGGTCCGTCGTCCTGTGGACCATCGTGCCGGCCGCCTGGAGCGGATCGCGCTGACGCCGCCGGGACGTCGTCACGACGTCGCCCGGGCGATACGTCGACGCGAGCCGCTCAGCTCCCCGTGCCGAGCAGCTCCTCGCGGACGCGCCGGATGTCCTCGAGCAGCGACCCGATCAGGACCCAGTGCTCGGAGTTCGGCCGGATCACGGGGATCGGCGCCGTGAGCGCCGGCGCGTGCCCCTCGTCGGGCCGCGCCCCGTCGGGCTCCCCTCCCCGCGACCGGTCGCCTGCGACGGACGCCGCGCCCGTCCGCGCGCCGAGTGCGCGCACGTCGATCGCGATCCGGGCGAGCTCCGTCGCGATCCGCCCGACGACCGGGTCGGCGGCGAGCCCCGGAGCCGTGTTGTCGCGGGCCGCCCGAGTCATGCCGATCGCTCGCGTCACCAGGGTCTGCAGGTGTCCGACGACGGCCGCGTGCTGCGCGAGCACCGCCTGCTGCCGACCGCCTCGCGGGTTCATCGTGAGCGACTCCCGCCCGGCGGCGATCGCGGCGTCCGCGCGCGCCTGCCGCTGCCGGAGCGTGCGCGCCTCGACGAGCGCCTCGGTCCAGCGGTCCCGACCCCAGTCCTCCGTGAGGCCGACCGCGAGGTGCTCGAACGCGTCCGCGACCGCGTCCGCGAGCTCGACGACGGCGACGTGCGCGGGTCCGACCAGCACCGGAGGGACGATGAGCGCGTTCACGATCAGGGCGACCGCCGCCCCGATCAGGGTCTCGATGATCCGGTCCACCGAGTAGGCGGGGCTCACCGCTCCGGCCGTCAGTACGAGCATCCCGCTGATGCCCACCTGCGTGGCCGACGTCGGCGTGAGGCGCAGCGTCCACGCGAGCGTGATCGCGAGGACGATCACCAGCAGGACGACCCAGGTCCCGTTCCCGAGCAGCAGATGCAGACCGGTCGCGAGCAGCACGCCGAGGATGACGCCCGCGCTGCGCTCGAGCCCCTTCACGAACGACTGGTTGATGCTGGGCTGCACGACGAGCAGCGCCGCGATCGCCGCGAACGTCGGGAACGGGCCCCGGAGGATCGCGGCGCACAGCAGCACCGCGCTCACGACCGCGACGGCGGTCTTCACGACCTGGAGGAGCGGCGAGCGACTCGAGGTGACGAGGCGCGCGACCGGGTTCACGCTCGCCACGATAGGAGTGCCGACGCCTCCGGCCGCCCCTCGACGAGCGGGTCGTCGACTGCACGGCTCGTCACGGTGACACGCGGTCTCGCGACGATCGGGGTACGGGACACCGACGCGGCGTCCCGCACCCCGGCATGTCGTCACGCGAGCGACGCGACGAACTCCTCGACGAGCGCGGCGAGCGCCTCCGGTGCCTCGAGCGGGACGAGGTGGCCGCTGCCGCCGACGACGGTCATCCGCGTATCGGCGAGGTAGGGCAGGAGCCCCTCGCGGAGCACCTCGACCGGCTCGACGACGTCGTGCTCCGCGCCGACCACGAGCGCCGGGACGGCGATACGACCGGCGGCCTCCCGGATGTCCTCGGCGATGCCGACCAGCGGCCAGACGGTCCGGGCCTCCGGCGCCGAGGCGAGCGAGTCCTCGAGGATCTGGGTCCGGAGGTCCTCCGACAACGGGAGCGCGGTGAGGATCTCGTCGCGGGCGTGCGCGACGGTCTCCGCCGAGTCGTAGGCGTGCGACAGCCCCTCCTGGTACTCCGGCGTGATCGCGGCGGCGGGCATCGACGGGCCGGAGGCGACGAGCACCAGCCCCACGAGGCCCTCCGGGCGCGACGCGCCGACGAGCTGCGCGACCTTGCCGCCCATGGAGTGCCCGACGAGCACGTACTCCTGCAGCCCGAGGTGGTCGATCACCGCGAGCACGTCGGTCGCGAGCTGCGTCAGCCCGAACGGCCCGTCGAGCTGTCGCGAACGGCTCCAGCCTCGGAGGTCGAGCGCCACGGCCGCGCGGTCGGGCAGCCGCTCGAGCATCGGCGCCCACGTGCGCGCCGACCCGCCCCAGTAGTGCAGGAGGACGAGGGTCGGTCCCGCTCCCTTCCGACGGTCGAAGACGGGGAGCTGCTGGGTGATGGTGGACACGGGTGTTCCCTTCCGACGGTTCGGGGCTCTCCCGATCCGCTGTCGAGGCCAACGCCTGAGTGCCCGGAGCGGTTGCGACGATTCCGGACCGCCGATGGTCGAAACTGGACAGGTGCAGACGATCCGGCAGCTGAGCTACCGGCACCCGGGCGACGCTGTGCTCGCCGTGGAGACGCTGACCTTCGCCCGTCTGCGGGAGCTCGACCGAGGGACGACACAGCGTGCGGACTTCCACGTGCTCGCGTTCGTCGAGGCCGGGTCCGCCGCGGTGATGCTCGACTTCCGGGAGCAGCCGCTCGAGGCCCGCGATGCGGTGTGGATCGGCCCTGGGGTGGTGCACCGCTGGTCCGGGCTCGGCGGCGTCGAGGGCCGTCTCGTCCTCTTCCGGCCGGAGGCGCCCGTGACGAGCGCGACCCGCGCCCTCGCCGCGATGCCCGGTGTCACCGCGCACTGGCGACCGCCGACGGACGCGCGGTTCGACGCGGCGCTCGCGCACCTGGTGCTCGAATCGGCACCGGACGAGGACCCGGGCACGACGCCGGAGGTGCTCGGCTGCCTGCTGTCCGTCGTGCTCGAGCGCATGGGCGCACCGGAGCCCGGCGCGCTCACGAGCGACGGGCTGTTCGCCGCGTTCCGGCACGCGGTGGAGCGCGACCTGGACCACCGCCACGGCGTCGACCACTACGCCCGCCTGCTCGGGTACGCGCCGCGCACGCTCGCCCGGGCGGCGCTCGCCGCCACCGGGCGCACGGCGAAGGCCTACCTCGATGATCGCCTCACGCTCGAGGCGAAGCGCCTGCTCGCCCACGAGGGGCTCACGGCCTCCCAGTGCGCATCGCGCCTCGGGTTCTCCGACCCCTCCGCGTTCTCCACCTTCTTCCTCCGCACCGCGGGCGTCCGCCCGGGTGAGTGGGTCGGCGGCCAGCGCTGATCCGAGGCCGCGTCCGCACCCTCGGAGGCGCGCCTTCGCCGCCTCCGGATCCTCGGCGATCACCCCCGCGCCGCGCGATGCCCCTCGAGGGGCGCCCCCTCTTCCTGACAGTGAGCCGAGGGTCGTCATGCACTTCGGTGATGGAAGCTTCTCCGATCGGGACACTGCAGCGGTGACGATCACTTCGGCAGCACCCGCACGGACCGGTGACCTCGATGCGGTGCGGGAGGCGATCCGTCGGCACATCGCGACGGCCGCGGACTCGACACCGGCGGCCGCGGTGCTCTGGCGGGAGATCGGCCGCATCGCACTCGGCGGCAAGATGGTGCGCCCGGGGCTGCTGCAGCTCGCGCACCGGGGCCTCGGAGGGCGCCCGTCCGCCTCCGAGGCGCGCGTCGCCGCCGGCTTCGAGCTGCTTCACACCGGGTTCCTCATCCATGACGACGTCATCGATCGCGACTGGGTGCGTCGAGGCGAGCCGAACCTTGCTGCGGTCTTCCGCGCCCGCGCGCTGGAGCGCGGACGCCGGCGGGAGGTGGCCGATCGTGCGGGCGCGAGCGCCGCGATCATCGCGGGCGATCTCGCGATCGCCGCGGCGGTCGACCTGATCAGCACGGGGCCCGACAGCGGGCCGCAGCGCGAGGCGCTCGCCGACATCGCCCAGTCGGCCGTCGGCGCCACGGCCGCCGGCGAGCTGATGGACGTGGAGCTCGCGTCCGCCGGTGGCGCGGACGCCGACATCGACGTCGGCACCGTGCTCGCGATGTACGAGGCCAAGACCGGCGTCTACTCGTTCTCCGCGCCGCTGGAGGCCGGTGCCGTCCTCGCAGGCGCCGAGCCCGGTGTCCGCGACGCACTGCGTCGCGCAGGCCTCGCGATTGGGGTCGCCTACCAGATCGTCGACGACCTGCTGGGGATCTTCGGCGACCCCTCCCGAACCGGCAAGTCGGTCGTGAGCGATGCGCGGGAGGAGAAGACGACCGTGCTGGCCGCGATGCTGGCAGAGCAGACCGAGCAGGAGCGCCTCGTCTCCGAGGACGAACCCGCCACTCCCGAGGAGGCGGCTGCGCGGCTGCGCGACCTGTACGAGCGGAACGGGATCCGCGTCAGAGCGGTCGACCTCGCGCGCGCCAAGTCGCAGGAGGCGGTCCAGCACCTGCTCGCCCTGCCGGCCGCGCTGCAGGGCGACCTGTCCGCGGTGATCGACGATCTCGGGACCCGCCTGGCGTGACCGACGCGCGCGAGCGCGGCTGCCGCCCGGTGCCGCTCAGCGCGCGGGCAGGTCGAACACGACCAGCCGATCGGCGTGCTGGCGGAGGAAGGCTCCGACGACCTGGTGCTCGGGATGCGGCAGGTAGGCGCGCAGCGCGGCCTCGTCCTCGAACCGGACGACGAGCGCCCAGTCGAACCCGCCTTCCAGCCCCTCCGGGCTGACGCTGACCCCCCGCTCTACCTGCAGCACGCCCGGGATGCCGGGCAGGTGGCGATCGACGAGAGCCTCGGCGTCCGCACCGGCGGTCGCTCGGGACGCTGGGCGCCAGGTGATCAGGACGATGTGGATGATGCCGTTCACCGGCACCATCCTGCTGCTCCATCGCCCGTCGTGATCACGGCCGATCGTGCGCGAGGGTGAGCATCCCGCCCTCTTCGGTCTCGAGGCGAGCCGGAGAGGACCCGTCGCTCAGCGCGCGAGCTCCTCCAGCAGCGTCGGTCGGGTCGGGGCCCAACCGCCGATGCTCCTGGCCTTCGCGCCCGACGCCTGCTGGTCGAGGAGCAGCGCCTCCGCGAACCCGTCGCCGAGGCTCGCCTTCGCCGCCTCCGGATCCCCGGCGACCACGCCCGCTCCCCCGGCGAGCGCTGCCGACATCTCCCCCACGGTCGGGTTGACGCCGCTCACCCCGAGCACCCCACCATGGGCGGACCCGTCGGACACGACCGCGACGTAGAGCGCGGCGAGGTCGTCGACGTGGACGGTGGTCCAGTGCTGCCGCCCGCTGCCGAGCGTCGTGAGTGCTCCCCCGTCGCCCCGCGGCTGCCCCGCGAGCACCTGCGGGATGCCGGCACCGCCGTCGCCGTAGACGATGCCGGGGTGCAGCACCGTGAGGACGAGGTCCGCCGCCTCGAGCGAGGCGATCACCCCGAGCCGCCAGGCCGTGATCGCGGGTGCGCTGTAGAGGTGCTCCTCCGTGAGGTCGTCGCCGGAGCCGTAGACCCAGACGCCGCCGGTGTGGACGTACGGCTTGCCCGTGCCGCCGAGCGCCTGCACGGCGGCGTCCGCGACGCGCCGGTCGAAGCCCTCCGCGTCGTCCCCCGCCGCCGCCAGGTGGATGACGGCGTCACCCTGCGCGAACGCCTCGGCGATGGCCGAGACGTCACCGAAGTCGATCAGCGCGCCGGTCGCGCCCGCGGCCTCGACCGTGCGGCGGGCCTCCTCGCTGCGCACGAGTGCGGTCACGCGGTCGCCTCTGGCGACCAGCTGCGGGAGGACGGCGGATCCGATGAGCCCGGTGGCTCCGGTGAGGACGACATGCATGCCGTCAGGCTCCCATCCGCTTCCTGCGCCGGAGCGGGGTGGCAGGGCAGGGCGCCCGGTCCGGGACGCCTCCTGCGGACGTCCCGGCTCAGACCCACATGCCGTAGAGGAAGTCGGTGCGCTCGGCAGGAGGGTCCGCCGCGAGCTCCACCCGCACGACCGGGCCGCCGTCGAGCCCGCGCAGCCCGCTCGGGATCGTCACCTCGAGGTGGTCGTCGGTCAGCCGCCATTCGACGGGGTCCGTCCACCCGAGCACCCGGACATCGGTGATCGGGCGCCCGAGCAGACCGGCTCCTGGCGCGAAGCTGCGCACCCGCAACCGCCCGTCGGACGGCGCGGCCAGCGCGATCGCGTACACGTAGTAATGGCCCACCGCGGTCCTCGTCGTGAAGCGCAGATCGGCAGCGGTGCAGCCGGAGCGACCCTCGGTGAACGCACCGGACGCCGCTCTCGTGGGCCCTTCGCCGAAGGTGACCCACGGCGCCGTGCCGTAGACGGCCTCGCCGTTGCGCGCCAGCCAGTCGCCGACGCGCTCGAGCACGCGAATCTCGTCCTCGGCGATCGTGCCATCCGCCCGCGGGCCGACGTTGAGAAGCAGGTTGCCGTTCTTGGACACGACGTCCGCGAGCTCGGCGAGCACCTCGCCGGCCTCCTTGTACTCCTGCCCCTCGACCCAGCTCCACGAGGTCCGCGCCACGGAGGTGTCGACCTGCCAGACCTCGGGCTGGATCCCGCCGAGCGTGCCGCGCTCGATGTCGGGCACCGCGGCGCCGGGTGCGAAGGCGCTCCACTTGGCGTTGATGACGACCTCGCGGCCCCACTGCGCGGCGCGGTTGTAGTAGTACGCGGCGGCGCGCCGGAGGTAGGGCTCGAACGAGGGCTCCTCGATCCCGGTGTCGAAGTAGAGGATCTGCGGGCGGTAGCGGTCGATGATCTCGACGGTGCGCAGCAGCCAGTCCTCGAGGAAGCGCTCCGTCGGGCTGATCTCCGTCCGCGACGCCGGCCCGTACAGGTCGGCCCACGCAGGATCGCGCACGTCCGACTCGAACATGGTCCCGCCGTTCATGAAGAACCAGTGCTCCGCGCGGTGGGTCGACGCGCCGCGGACCATCCACTGCGCGTCGACGGCGGCGAGCAGATCGCCGAAGACATCGCGCTGCGGTCCGATCAGCGGCGCCTTCCAGCGTGACCGCGCGGTGTCGTACAGCGTGTAGCCGTCGTGGTGTTCCGCGACGGGGACGACGAACTGCGCCCCCGCTCTGCGGAACAGCGCCGCCCAGGCCGAGGGATCGAAGCGCTCCATCCGGAAGTGCGGGATCAGGTCCTTGTACCCGAACCGGTCCTGCGGACCGTAGGTCGCCCGGTGGTGCTCGAACGCCCTGCTGCCCTGGCGGTACATCGTCCGCGGGTACCACTCGTTGTCGAAGGCGGGGACGGCGTACGCGCCCCAGTGCAGCAAGATCCCGAAGCGCGCCTCGCGTTACCAGCGCGGTACGCGGTGGGATGCCAGCGACTCCCAGGTCGCGTCGAAGGGGCCTGCTGCGACGACGGCGGCGACGGCGGCGAGCGCCGCCCGGTCGTCCGAGACGTCGACGGGCTCGGGCAGCGAGGACGGGTCGAGGGGCTCGAGGGGTGCGGTCATCGCACTGACCCCCCTTCGCGCACGACGATGACGACGCCTGGAGCGAGCGAGACGGTGCCGTCGAGCGCCGCGCCGTCCGGGACCGAGACCCCGTGCAGCTCGACCTCCCGCTCCGCCTCGGTGTGGTTGATGGCCACCAGGTAGCGGGCATCGCCCGCAGCGCGCCGGATCACCTCGACGCCGTCTCCCGCTCCCGGGACCTCAGGAGGGAGGCCGGCTTCGTCGAGGACACCGCGGAGGAGGGTGTCGAGGTCGACTCCGTCGAGCTCCGTCGCCAGGTAGTAGGCGGACCCGGCACCGAGCCGCCGCCGGGTGACGGCCGGCGATCCACGGAGCGCGCCCTCGGCGAACGCGGCGACGGGTTCGGCGTCGGCGAGGCGGACCTCCTCCGACCAGACGGCGCCGGACATGCCGTTGTCGAGCGCGATGCGCTCCTCGGCGCCGAGCGGGTGCAGCTCGGTCACGCGGATGCCCAGCAGCGACGCGAGCCGGCCGCTGTACCCGCCGAGCACGACGTGGAGGTCGCGGTCGAACGAGCCCGAGAAGTACCAGACCACCACCGTCCCGCCCCGCCGCACCCACTCCTCGACGCGTGCGGCCTCGTCCTCCGAGACCGGCAGCTGGCTGGGCAGGAGCAGCACCCGGTAGCGGTCGAGATCGTGGTCGAGTCGCACGAAGTCGGCGACCCGGCCGGCTCTCCACACCGCGCGGTGCGCCGCGTGCACAGGGCGGAGGAAGTCGATCCGCTCGCTCGGGAGGGCGCGCGTCTCCGCCGCCCACCAGGCATCGGCATCCCAGGTGATCGCGATCGACGAGCGCACGACGGGACCCTCGACCGGTGGCTCGGCGAGCTCGCCCAGCGCCGCGAGCCGCTTCCCGACCTCGACGACCTCACGGAACGCCGGGGTGTCGGCACCGGCGTGCGGCACCATCCCGGAGTGGAAGAACTCGGCGCCGGCGACCGGTGCGCGCCACTGGAACGTGAGCGCGCCGACCGAGCCGTGCGCGACGTGCTGGAGGCTCGTCCGGAGGTAGTCGCCGGGGCGCCGGGCCCGCATGCGACCGCCCGCGGGCATCCACGTGGACGCCTGCTCCATCAGCAACCAGGGCGCTCCGCCGCCGAGCGACCGGGCGAGGTCGCCGCCGAACGCGGCCTGCGCCGCTCCATCCTCACCGTCCTCGTCGACGTAGTGGTCGATGGCGACGATGTCGCACGCCGCGCCGACGGCCCACGGGTCGTCGTGGAGCCAGGTCGGGAGGATCAGGTTCGTCGTGACGGGGAGCCCGCGCGAGCCGGCGCGCACCACGGCCGCCTGCTCCTCGAAGCATTCGAGCAGCAGCTCGGCGGTGCAGCGCTTGAAGTCGAGCAGCTGGGTCGGGTTGGGCAGGTACTGGGTGGCGCGCGGCGGGAGGATCTCCTCCCAGTCGCCGTAGCCCTGCGACCAGAAGGCCGTCAGCCACGCGGCGTTCAGGGACTCGAGCGTGCCGTAGCGCCGGCGCAACCAGGCCCGGAACGCCACGGCGACGTGCTCGCCGAATCCCACCGTCCCGTACTCGTTGTGCACGTGCCAGCCGATGAGCGCCGGGTGGTCGCCGAAGCGGTCCAAGAGCACCTGCGCGATCCGCGCGGCCGCGCGGCGGTACGCCGGCGCCGCCGGGTCGTACGTGTCGCGGCTGCCGTGGACGAGACGCACCCCTTCCGCGGTGACCGGGAGGGCGTCGGGGTGCGCGCGACTGAACCAGGGAGGCGGTGACGCGGTGGGCGTGGCGAGGATCGCCCCGACCCCCGCGGCGTGGAGCAGGTCGAGGACGTCGCCGAGCCAGTCGAGCGTGTAGCGGCCCTCCGCGGGCTCGAGCGAGGACCAGGAGAACACGCCCAGCACGACCGTGTTGACCTCGGCCTCCACCATGAGCGCGACGTCCTCGGCCCAGACCGACCGGTCCCACTGCTCCGGGTTGTAGTCGCCGCCGAAGCGGAGCGCCCCGCTTCCCAGCCCGGTCATCGGATGCTCCTCGGTGAGTCGGCCTCGATCGGGCAAAGTGCGAGCTCGAGCGCCGTGATCGCCGGAGCCGCGCACGCCCCCTCGCGGACGCGCTGCACCTGCCGCGCGCGACCGTCGGGGAAGCGGTGCAGCGTGCGGGCTCGCCAGAGCCCCGGTCGCACCTCGGCGACGTGGACCACCCCGTGCGCACCGACGGGGATCCGAGGACGTGCCATCACCGCACTCCCACCAGATCCGCCCGGCCTGCCTCCGGCGCGATCGCCCCGCCTCCTACGGCTCTCGCCGACCAGTCCGCAGGTCCATCGGCGGTGACGACCACACCGTCCGCGCGGCGCCTGACGTCGAACCGCACCTCACCGTCGACGGTGAGGGCGCGCACGTGCCGGTCCCCGCCGCCCGGGTAGACCTCGACGACGAGCTGCTCGCTGTCCGCGGCCGCTCCCTCGGGGAGGCGCAGGAGTACCGCCCCGTCGCGCACGTAGACCGGGAGGCTGTCGAAGCCGTGGCGCTCGCGACGCCAGCCGCCGCCCGTCACCCGCTCCCCGGTCAGGAGGGACGTCCAGCCGCCCTCGGGCAGGTAGAAGTCCACGTCGCCGTCCGCGGTGAACACGGGCGCGACGAGGATGTCGGGTCCGAGCAGGTACTGGCGGTCGAGGTGGGCGACGGCCGGGTCGTCCGGGTAGGCCAGCGCCATGGGCCGCATGATCGGCGTGCCGCGTTCGTTCGCCCGGCGGCCGGCCGCCCGCAGGTAGGGCAGCAGCGACTGCTTCAGCGTCGCGAAGCGCCTCGTGACGGACACCGCGCTCTGCGGGTCGGCCTCGTCGCGCCCTTCGATCGCGTCGAACTCCCACGGGATGCGGTAGCCCGTGGAGCCGTGGAAGCGGCTGTGGCTGGACAGCATGCCGAACGCCGTCCAGCGCTTGAAGACCCCGGGGTCCGGCGAGCCCTCGAAGCCGCCGATGTCGTGACTCCAGTAGGCGAAGCCCGACATCGCCAGGGAGAGACCGCCGCGGAGGGTCTCGGCCATCGACGCATAGGTCGACGTCGAGTCGCCGCCCCAGTGCACGGGCAGCGCCTGGCCGCCGACCGTCGCCGATCGGGCGAACACGACTGCCTCGCCGTTGCCGCGCTCCTCCTGGAGCACGCTGAACACGGCCTCGTTGTAGAGCTGCGTGTAGCGGTTGTGCATGGCCAGCGGCGACGACCCGTCGGCCCAGACGACGTCGACCGGGATGCGCTCGCCGAAGTCGGTCTTGAACGCATCGACGCCCTGCCGGACGAGTCGGCGGAGGTGTTCCTGGAACCACGCCGTCGCAGCGGCACTCGTGAAGTCGACGAGCGACATGCCGGCCTGCCACAGGTCCCACTGCCAGATCGAGCCGTCGGGCCGGCGCACGAGATGCCCCAGCCGCGCCGCCTCGTCCCACAGCGGCGACGCCTCGGCGATGTAGGGGTTGATCCACACGCAGACCTGCAACCCGCGGTCGTGCAGACGCTCGAGCATGCCGACGGGGTCCGGGAAGACCTCGGGATCCCACTCGAAGTCGACCCAGCGGAACTCCCGCATCCAGAAGCAGTCGAAGTGGAAGACCGACAGCGGCAGATCCCGCTCGCGCATCCCGTCGACGAACCGGTTGACGGTCGCCTCGTCGTAATCGGTCGTGAAGCTCGTGGAGAGCCAGGTGCCGTACGACCACGCGGGCACCTCCGCCGGGCGCCCGGTCAGGGCGGTGTACCGGTCGAGCACCTCCTCGGGATCGGGACCGTCGATGATCAGGAACTCGACCTGCGACCCCGGCACCGACCACTGCGTCCGCTGCACCGCTTCCGAGCCGATCTCGTAGGACACGTGGCCCGCGTCGTTGACGAGGACGCCGTACCCGCGGCTCGAGAGGTGGAACGGGACGTTCTTGTACGCCTGCTCGGACGAGGTGCCGCCGTCGGCGTTCCAGATCTCGACCGTCTGCCCGTTCTTCGCGAACGGGCCGAAGCGCTCCCCCAGGCCGTAGATCGACTCCCCGACCGCGAGGTCGAGCTGCACGACCGTGTGCACCTCCGACTGCAGGGACACGACCTGCTCGCCCGCCGTGCCGGTGACCCCGATGCCGACCCGGGAGTCCGGCGCGAGGGTGGCCCGCGCGACCGACTTGTGCCCGAGCGCCGTCAGGTCACGGCCGTCGCGGCGGAAGGCGATGCGGAAGGGCGCGCCGTGCTCGACCCTCGCCTCCAGGTCACCCGACACCAGCACGGTGGCACCGTCCTCGCTCCGCACCGTGCCGACCGAGGGCAGCTCGGGAAGCGGGAACCGCCGGTCCTCGAGGTCCCCGCGGCGATGGCTGATGCGGACCCGGATGATCCCATCCGCCGGGCTGTCGAGCACGAGGGTCACGACCGGCCGGTTGAGCGTGTCCCCGCGGTGCCGGACGACCGCGCTGGGGGCGAGCACGTGGATGCTCCCGTCGACGACGTCGACCCTCCTGACCTCGGCCGCGTGCAGCAGCTCGACCCCGGGGCGCGTCTGCCAGAAACCGTCGGTGAATCGCATGGACATCCTCTCGGCCACGTCGGACGGGCCTGTGCTGTGAAAACGTTGTCATTCTGTCAAGCGGGACCGGTCCACCGTCGGACCCCGGGGTCCGGGCGCGGCGCCGATCAGCGCATCAGTGCCGGGCGAAGGCGCCGTGGAGCAGGAAGCCGAGCAGGTACGCCCCGACCGAGAACCCGATCGAGAGCAGCACGATCACGAACGGCGGGAACACGACGGCGAGCGACACGGCGGTGACCGGTACGAGGACGATCACCGTGGTCCGCCACGGCTCGGCCGCGGGCAGGAGCAGCGCGTTCCTGATCGTCCGCCCGGTCGTCTGATCGAATCGGCCGACCATCGCCGCGCCCCACACGAAGGCGGCGAACAGGTAGGCCGTTCCGATCGCCGCGAGCACGGGCACCACGATCGCGAACGGACCGCCCTGGAACGCCCAGAACAACCCGGCGAACGCGAGCACCCCGGCGGGGAGCAGCAGGGCGAGCAGCAGCAGCGTGCCCGACCGCAGGCACCCACGCAGCTCGCGCAGGTACTCGCCGACGAGCCCCCCACCCTCGTCCTCGGAGTACCGGAGGGTTACGGAGAACAGGGCGCTGGTCGCCGCGCCGATCGTGACGATCGGGACGCACGCGAGCAGATGGACGACGTTCAGCACCACGAAGGCCCCGAACGCGCCGAGCCCCCTGAGCATCCGCCCGCTCGCGTCCTGCTCCACCGTCAGCGCACCGCCTCCCCCTGCTGCCTGCACCGTACGCGGTCCCCCGAGCCCGCGTCGCCGGACGGGCTCGAGCCGGCCCGGTTCCCGTCCGGCGACCACGGATCAGCCGAACTTCTTGACGATGGCGACGCGCGCGTCGTTCTGGGCCTTCGCGTGCTCCATGTCCACCGCGAGCACCTTCTCGTACCCGAGGCCCTTCGCCGTCGACTGCATGTCCTTCAACTGCGACTCGAAGTCGGCGTCGCTCGTCGCCATGGCCATGCGCCACGACGCCTGGACGATGACGGACTTGATCTGGTTGCGCAGCGTCTGGATCTCGGCGGTGTCCTGCGGCGCGACGTAGCCGGAGCCCGCGCCGACCGAGAGCTGACCGTGCGACTGCAGGTAGTCGATCGTGGTCTTCGCGCCGCCCATCCGGCCCGACCAGTCCTGGGTCAGCGCGTTGGAGGTCTCCTTCAGGTAGCTCGGCCATTCGGTCACGAGGAACGGCTGCCCGGTGGCGGGGTCCTCGTCGACGGCCGTGACGAGGGTGACGTTGAGCGCGGACACGCCCTTCGCGTACGTACCGGTGCCCCAGCCCGAGGGCACCTGCTGGGTGGAGCCGCCGAGCATCGCGTTCTTGCCGAACGCGGTGAGCTCCGGGTCGCCCTTCTTCGGGAGCTCCCACGTGAGCCCCTTCGGGCCCGGCGCCGAGCCGGTCTGGCTGCCGTTCGCGTAGACGCCCTCGGCGGAGTAGAGCCAGTCGATGAACGCCGCCATGCGCTGCGGGTCCTGCGCCTTGACGCCGATGCCGATCGAGTTGGAGCTGCTGCCGAGCGGCTGCGCGCCGTACGAGAAGATCTTCGCGTCCTTGAGGTCGAGCATCTCGA
Source organism: Amnibacterium sp. (assembly GCF_051956055.1). Lineage (NCBI taxonomy): Bacteria > Bacillati > Actinomycetota > Actinomycetes > Micrococcales > Microbacteriaceae > Amnibacterium > Amnibacterium sp. Next base: position 18,066 of record NZ_JBQCGC010000093.1, on the reverse strand, counting down.
ACCCGCGACCCGCGTTCATGTTGGCGTCGGTGTTGTAGGCCGGCTTGCAGACCCACGGCCAGAAGCAGTACAGGACCTGACCGTTCTGGAACTTCGCGTTCTGCGTCGAGAAGTTCTGGGTGGGCGAGTCCGGATCCATGAGGCCCAGCTGCGAGCCCTTGTGGAAGAAGCGCAGCGCTCGGACGTAGTGCGACCCCGAGTCGATGAGGCTCTCGTAGGAGGAGCCGTCCGCGGCCGCGAGCACGAAGCCCATCTCGTCGAACCCGTAGTAGCAGGCCGGCTGCTTCGCGGCCGTCATCATGTTGCCGTCCCAGTCCTTGAACAGGGAGAACGCGTAGGTCGGCTTGCCGTTCGGCGCCTTCGGTGCCGCCTTCTGCATCTCCTGGAACACCGGCAGCAGGTCCTCGAGGGTGTTCACCTGCGGGTACCCGACCTTGCCGTAGAGGTCCCAGCGGACGTACGGCCCGAAGGTCGGGTCGGCTCCCTCCGACGGCTGCGAGGGCTTGCGGCTCGACACCGAGCTCGGGAAGGCGACCTTGCCCTTCATGCCCTGGTTGGTGAAGGCCACCGCCGCGTCGTACTTCTTCGCGCTCGACATGTTCTTGTAGAAGGACGAGGCGTCGTAGAGCAGGCCGCCCTTCGCCGCCTGGGTCAGGTGCTGCGCCGACCCGAGCACGACGAGGTCGCCGAGGTCGCCGGCCGCGGACCGGGTGTTGAACAGGGTCTCGCCACCGCCCGCGACGTTGGGCGCGATGACGTTCAGCTTGATGTTGAACTTCTTCTGCACCAGGGCGGCGAACCACCCCGTCTGCAACCCCTGGTAGTTGGCGAGGTCGTCGAACACGGTGACCGTGATCGGCTTGCTCCATTTCGTCGGGAACGCGCCGGTGGGCCCTGCGTTCTGCTGCGAGGTGCCGGAGATCAGCGAGCACCCGGACAACGACATGACACCGAGCGAGACGCCGGCCCCCATGGCTCCGATGAGGAACTGGCGGCGCTTGATCATGCTGCTTCCGTCGGACTGCTTCATTGCTTTCCTTTCACTGTGCACGGTGCGATTGCATTCCGCTCGATCAGCCCTTGACGGCGCCGAGCATGATTCCTTTGACGAAGAACCGCTGACAAAGGGGGTAGACGAAGATGATGGGCAGGACAACCACGACCGCCACGGTCACCTGGATGGATGTCGCGGTCTGCCCGGCCGCCGCCGAGGCGACGGCGCTGAGGCTGCCGCCGTTCGTGTTCTGCGCGGCTTGCGCCAGGCTGTTCGCCTGATTGATGAACGAATAGAGCAGGTACTGGAGCGTGTAGAGGCTCTGATCGGTGACGTAGATCAGCGTGTCCTGGAACATGTTCCATTGCGCGACCGCGGAGAAGATCGCGACCGTGGCGAGGATCGGCAGCATGTTCGGCAGATAGATCCGGCGGAACACCTGGAGGATGTTCGCCCCGTCGATCTCGGCCGCCTCCTGCATCGACTGCGGCATCGATTCGACGAACGTCTTGACCAGGATGATGTTGAACGGCTGCACCAGGTACGGGATGACGTAGACCCAGAAGTTGTTCGTCAGCCCGATCGCCTTGATGATCAGGAACACCGGGATCAGGCCGGCGCTGAAGTACATCGTGATCAGGGTGAACCGGTACCAGAACACCCGGCCCCACATGCGCTGCTGCGTGAACATGAAGCCGAGAAACGCGGACACGAGCACCGTGCCGAGTGTGCCGAGCACGGTGCGAGCGATGCTGACCGCAGCCGCGAGACCGAGCCCTGGCAGCTGGAAGACCTGCGGATAGTTCGACAGGTGGAACCCGAGCGGCACGAAGCGCACGTCCCCGAGGGCCGACAGGTTGTTGCTGCTGATCGAATTGATGATCAGGTAGTAGAAGGGATAGGCGCAGATCAGTGCGAAGAGCCCGAAGACCGTGTAGACGACCACCGAGAAGAGGCGATCCTGCGGGGTCTTCACGATGGGGCGCGCCGTCGGGCGCAGCGGAATTCCTGCCATGACGGATCCCTAGATGATCGAAGCGCCGCGGACGCGCTTGGCGATGACGTTGACGACGACGAGGAGGATGAGCGAGATCACGCTCTTCAACATGCCGATCGCGGTGGCGAGCGACAGGTTGTTGCCGGTGAGGCCGACGTTGTACACGTACAGGTCGAGGACCTGGATGTACTTCTCGTTGAACGCGTTCTGGAAGACGTAGTACTGCTCGATGCCGTTGTTCAGCAGGTTGGCGACCGACAGCATCAGCAGCACGACGTAGGTCGGCATGAGCTGCGGCACGGTGATGTGCCGCATGATCTGGAATCGTCCGGCGCCGTCGACCCTCGCCGATTCGTAGAGCGCCGGATCGATGCCCGTGATCGCCGCCAGGTAGATGATCGCGCCCCAGCCGAGCGTCTTCCACAGGCTCCAGAGCAGCATCGTCAGCCAGACGTGCGAGCTCGAGTCGAGGAAGTGGATGGGCGCCGTGATGAGCCCCGCGTCCTGGAGCACGCCGTTCACGAGACCCGAGCTCGAGAACATCGAGAACGCGATCATGAAGACGAGCACCCAGGAGATGAAGTTCGGCAGGGTGGTCAGCGTCTGAACCAGGTTGCGGAACCACGGCGCGCGGACCTCGTTGAGGAAGATCGCGAAGATCACCGGCAGCACCGACGTCGCGATCCCGAGGAAGCTCATCGCGAGCGTGTTGAGCAGCACCTGGCCGATCTGCGCGATCTGGGTCGGTGAGCCGACCATCAGCTGGAACCACTGCAGCCCGACGAAGGGGCTGCCGGCCAGACCGAGCGCGGGCTGGTAGTCGTACAGCGAGAACAGCCACCCGTACAGCGGCAGGTACGAGAAGACGAACACCAGCACCATGAAGGGGACGATGCAGAGGAACATCCGCACCGACTTCTTCGACTTCCGTCGCCCCCGGACAGATCCGCCTCGCGCACGGGGAACCTGTCCGCGTTGAGCCGGTTCGGTCGCGACCGTCTCGACGACGGTCTCGGTCAGCACCTGCTGCGTGCTCATGCGGCGTGGCCGATGCGGCTCGACCGGTCTCCGGGTCGCGATGTCGTGCGCCTCATACCCACCTCCTCGTAGGAACGACCCGATCGCAGCACGATCCCGAGAAGTGGGAGATCAGGCTCGCCGAGAAGCGATGGCAACGTTAATGGCAACGCTAACATTTGTCGACAAGCGGTCCGCGACACGCCGGAGTCGCGCCTTCGCCTCCTGGGTCACGAGCCGCGGCAACGCGGGAGCCCCCGCTCCTCGCCTGCCGGACGCGGCGATCAGGATGGCCAGGAGCCGCGCGGTGGCGCGTGCGATCAGCGCGCCAGTGCCGCCGTGCTCGACCGCTCGATGAGCATCGGCGGGATCAGGTGGTGCGCGGGCTCCGCCCCCGCGATCTCGTCGAGGAGCACCCGGGTCGCCTGCTCGCCGAGCGCCTGGAAGTCCTGCCTGACCGTGGTCAGCGACGGCACCAGGTACTGGGCCCCGGCGATGTCGTCGAACCCGACGATCGAGACGTCCGCGGGCACGCGCACGTCGAGCTCTGCGAAGGCCGCCAGGGCGCCCATCGCCATCTGGTCGTTGCCGGCGAAGATCGCCGTGGGACGCTCGCCGGAGGCCCACAGCTGCTTGACGGCCAGGTAGCCGCTGGCCGCGGTGAAATCGCCGTCCATGAGCACCGGCACGGCGCGGTCGGAGGTCGCCATCTCCGTCCGCCAGCCGTCGATCCGGGCATGGGCGTCGTAGACACCCGGCCGACCCGCGATGTGCGCGACGTGCGTGTGCCCGAGATCCAGCAGGTGTCGGGTGGCGAGGCGGGCACCGAGCACCTGATCCAGCTCGATCGATGCCAGACGAGGGTTCGCGACACCGCCGTACGTGACGATCGACACGGGGACCGGGGGCGCGAAGTCGTCGAGGAACTCCTCGACCGCCGGACGATCGGCGATGATCACGATGCCCTCGACCTGCTGCTCGGTCAGCCGCCCGATCGCCTCCGCGAGCCGATCCGGTTCGGGACCCTGCGAGCTCGCCATCGAGATCCAGTACCCGTCGTTCCGGGCGACCCGCTCGACCCCGAGCAGCGTCCTCGGCAGCTCGAACAGCTCCCAGCCCGCGATGATCAGGCCGAGGGTCGTCGAACGCCCCATCCGCAGGTTCCGCGCGGCGTCGTTCCGCCGGTAGCCGAGCTCGGCGACCGCCGCCTCGACACGCCTCCGGGTCTCCGGCCGCACGGTGTCCGGGTCGTTCAGCACCCGCGAGACGGTGATGTGGGCCACACCGGCCGCCTTCGCCACGTCCACCATGCTCGGCGGGCGCTTGATGACGTCGCTCATCCTGCTCCTCGTCCACGAGCCCGGCAGCTCAGTGCCATTCTGGCCCCTCGGGAATCCGCGAGCGGCACATCGCGGGGCCGAGCCGCACAGGTGCTGCTCTCAGCGCCAGTGCCTCACGTCGCCGCCTCGTTCCGCTGCCGTCCCTGCCGGGCGGTCGGCGCCTCGCCGAGCAGATGAGCGCTCGCCCGAACGACGGCGCGCGTCGCGGCGTCCGACAGGGGGCCGGGGCGCCGCAGCCCGAGCATCCGACGCGCACGGTCCGGCAGGGTCGCGACCGAGCCCGCGAAGATCGCGGGATAGGCCGGCCGGAGGAGCGTCGGCAGCGGCGGACGTCGGATCACCTCGACCGCTTCGCGCACCCGCGCGTCGACGCGCAGGACGCCCGACTCCCAGAACGCGTCGAGCCGCTGCTCGAGCTCCCGGACGTTCCGGGGCGGAGCCTCCACGCCCATCAGCTCGCCGGCGAGCGCCCACTGCGCGACGTAGGCGTCCGCGCCGCCGGGGATCGGTCTCTCGCCGTACCGCAGGTGGGCGCGGAGGAACGAGTCCATGAACGCGATGTGGACCCAGGCTGCGAGGTCGGCGTCATCCGCGGCGTACGCGACCCGATCGCCGTTCCTGTCCACGTACGTGCCGCGGACCCGCTCGTGCAGGCGTTGCACCGCCTGGGACGCCGCTCGGGCCTGGTCGGCCCTCCCGTAGGTGACCGTCGTGATCCATCGGATCGTCCCCTGCAGACGTCCGAGCGGATCCTCCCGGTAGCGGGACCAGTCGTGGACCCCCGCCATCGGCCCGGGATGCAACGCCTGCATGAGGAGCGCCCGCGGTCCCGCGACCAGCGTCGTCGCATCGCGGTGCACCTCCCAGGCCGCGCTGCCGACCGGGAACAGGCCCGGTCCGCTCCCCCGGCCCAGCTCCCGGACCCACTCCGGCTCCCCGGTCGGATCGCCGGAGAGGACGTCGAAGAGCTGCGCGCGGAACGGACCGGTGACACCCACGCGATGAGCGTCCCGCACCCGAGCCGCGCGGCACCCCAGCGCCGGCGCGAGCCGCCTCCTACCGCTCGAGGGACTCCTCCACGAGCTGCGTGTTGCGCGTGGCGCCGCCGAGAGCGACCGCGGCGAGGACCGCCGCGATGAGGGCGGAGACGCCGCAGATGACGTACCCGAACGCGTACGCGTGGTCGAGTGCGGCGAACGCGACGCCCTTGAGCGGGTTGAACGGCACGGTCTGCCCGCTCGGCAGCGTGACGGTCGCCGGCACCGCGTTCGCACCGAGCGGACCGGAGTTGACGCCGCCGACCGCGGCCTCGAGCTCCGCACGCTGCGCGCCGGTCGCCTTCGCGGGCGCCGCGTTGAAGGCCGCGAGGGCTGCGCTGAGCGTCGGGCTCGCCGCGAGCTTCGCGTGGATCTCGGCCGCCGCCTGCGAGAGCGCGATGGACCCGATGACCGCCGGCCCCAGGGTGAAACCGAAGTCGCGCAGCAGGCTCGTCGTGCCGCTCGCCATGCCGGACAGGCGGTTCGGCACCGTGTTGACCGCGACCCCGGTGATCGCGTGGAGGCCGAGAGCGAAGCCGACGCCGACGATGCCGAGCGGGACCGCAATGAGGCCCACCGACATCGTGGAGGCGGGGACCGCCGCCGCCCACAGATCTCCCACGGCGATGAGGGCGAAGCCCGCCGCCATGATCCACCGCGGGTTGTACCGCTCCATCAGCCTGGAGATGAGCGGGGCGAGCAGCAGGGTCATGCCGTTCAGGAGCACGAACGCGATCGCGGTGACGAGCGGCGAGAAGCCCTGGATGGCCGAGATGCGGATGCTCGTCGTGTACGCGGTCGCCAGGTACGCGAACATCCCGAACACGGTCGAGATCGCCGCGACGGCGAACGCCCGGTTCTTGAACAGGTCGAGTCGGAGCAGGGGCGCCTTCGAGCGCTGCTCCGCGCGGAGGAACAGGATGAACACGACGACCGCGACGATGAACCCGATCACGACATCGGGGCTGCCCCACCCGCTCGTCGACCCCTGGATCACCGCGTAGAGGAGCGCGAAGAGGGCGATCGCGATGGTGATCTGACCGGGCCAGTCGAGGGACCGCCCCTCCGGGGCCGACGAGTCCTTCGCGAGGAGGAGCGAGAGGACCGCGCTGGCGACGCCGAGGACGACGCACGCGAGGAAGCCCCAGCGCCAGCTGGTGTACGCGCCGCTGCCGAACGGGAACTGCGCGAGGAAGCCGCCGATCACCGGCGACGCGAACGCGCCGACCGCGAGCGCGGCCGCCCAGAACGAGATCGCGCGTGCCCGGTCGCGCGGAGTGTGGGTTCCCGCGGCGACCATCGCCAACGTCGTCGGCATGAGCGCCGCCGCGCCGAGTCCCGTCAGCACCTGGCCGATCAACAGGATGGCGACGCGCAGGTCCGTGGGGCCGGAGAGCGGCGTCAGCATGCCGATCAGCTCGCCCAGGGCGAGGACTGCGGCGCCGCCGACCAGCAGCCGCTTCCGCCCGAAGAGGTCGCCGAGCACGCCGAACGTCAGCTCGAACAGGGTGACCGGCACCAGGAAGGCGTCGGAGATCCACGTCAGCTGCGACGCGCTCGTCCCCAGATCCTGCTGGAAGAGGCCGTTCAGCACGGCGGGCATCGCGAGCGCGAGCTGCGCCAGGAGGATCCCGAAAGCGGCCGCGACGAGCGTGCCGCGATCGAGTCGGTAGAGCGGTGCAGTCGTGGACTGCGACCGGGTTGCTGCAAAGGACATGTCCGAGCCTTCCTCGTTGAAGGTGGCGATCTGCGCCTCCGGCATCGTGGCACAACTGCGACGCGAATCCCAGGAAACCTGATATCGAATCTTCACGCGTGTCGGAGGCCCAGCCGGCACGCCGGCGGCGCAGGGGCCTCGGTCCTGCGGGCGGACCCCGGGTCGCCGAGAGGCGGGGCACCGGACCTCACCCGGCGTCGATCGGTGGGTCCTCCTCCGCGGTCGGGCTGGACGGAAGCCAGCCGAGCTCCGTGCCGCGGGAGAAGAAGTGACGGAAGCTGTAGACCAGCGGGTCCCACCGGGTCGGGTCGATGTGGTCGGTTCCGGGCTTCAGGATCGCCGGGTCGGCGTGCACGCGGAGCACCTCCGCCTCGACCATGGCGTAGCTCCGGTCGAGCCCCGGTGTGATCCGGCGGACGCGGGCCTCGAACTGCAGCGCGCACTCGAGCACGCGCGGCGGCGCGACGAGGTCCGAGAGCTGCGGGGTGAGGCCCGCTTCCGCGAACTTGTCGGGCGTGTGCCGATAGCGCGCGGCCTTCGCCGGCGGTACCGGATCACGTCCGGTGACGTAGGCGAGCCGCGCGACCGCGCGCCAGAGGTCGCCGGACGGGAAGCCGAGGGTCAACTCGTCCCGGTCGAGCAGGTTGGCGATCGTCTGCCCCTCCGCCTCCAGCCCGAGCACCAGCATCTGACCGAGCGCCCAGTAGGACGACGCGGGTGCGAGGTTCGGCGTCCCGTCCGGGTTCGTGGTGGCGACGAGATAGGCGGGTGTGCCGACGTACAGCACGCTCGGAGTCACGACGACGTGCGGCTCGGACGCGGGCACCGGCTGCTCGGGCGAATCGGCCACGGTTCCTCCTGGTACCCGCGAAGCGGACGCACGGGTGCCCCAATCCTGGCGGGACTCGCCGCGGGGACGACCGGCCTACCCTCGGGAGGGACGAGATCGGGAGGAGCGCACGGGATGAGCGGCGGTGACGCGGTGTGCCCGATCGCCGGCGCCGTGCACGCCGAGGCGCAGGGCGGCGATTCCCCCTGCTGGCTCTCCGAGCTCTGTCCCGCCTGCGGTGCGCTGACGGAGGACCCCGCCGCAACCTGCTGGCGATGCGGCCTGCCTCCGTCGGCCCGGACCTGACCGGGCGCGCCCACTTCCACGTCCCCGGCTCGCACGGGCGCTCGCGCGGCGCCGCTCGACGGTGGGCCGCGATCCGCAGTGGGCGGGTCGGTCGCGAGCACAGCGTGCTCGTCCGCTCGAGCATGCGTCCGTCGGAGGTCCGCGGTCTGGCCGTCCATGACGGTCGGCGGCGACGATCGCTCCGACCCCGACACGCCAGGAGGGGTCGATGACGACCGAGACCGCCGCGGATCGCTCCCGATCAGGAGGGCGGCGATCACGGCCGGCTCGCTGCCGAAGCCGTCCGGGATCCGATGCGTCCGCGGGACCAGCCGTCGCTGAGGACGAGCCGAACGGTGTTCGTCCCGGCGCGCAGCAGGGAAGCGATGTCGTGGTCCTGCGCGTGGAGCGTCCGGCGGTGGCTGGTGATCCCCGGGGTCAGCTCGAGGTCACTCGCGCGCACGCCGTAGATGAAGGCCTCGTTGACCCCGCGGCGTGGTGATGCAGAGCCCCGCGACAGCGGGAACCGTGTCCAGCTCCAGGTCGCGGAGGAACCCGGAGGCGGCCCGCTGCCCGGCCGGCGGTACCGGACCGAGCGCTGCAACTCGCGAGGCGTCCACGAGCCGATCCTGCGGGCAGCCGATCCGACGACGACGGTGGTCGTGAGGCCTCCTCCGGGGCGGAGCGATCCGCACTCAGCCGACTGCGTGCGGTCACGCGTCGATCAGCTGTGCCAGGAACGGGTTGCGTTCCGCCTGCTCCCGGTACTGGTCGGGACGGGTGACGCACTGCGGGCACCAGTGGCCGCCGGTCAGTATGAGCCGGGGGCTCGCGGTGAACTCGTGACCGACTGCGCAGCGCCACCGGACGGGGACCGCGGCGGTCCCCGGCGGGACGTCGTCGAGCAGGCGGCCGCCGCGGAAGCGGGCGGCGTCGCCGAGCAGCGCGGTGTCCCAGTGGTCGCTCGGCACGGTCTCGTCGTAGCCGTGGTCGAGCAGGCTCGGCACCCTGCTGGGCGTCGGCGCCTCGAACGTGTCCCAGCCGCCGATGGCCCGCCATGCCTCGAGTGAACCGAAGTGCGCGGCGATGTGCCGTTCGTCGCCGGTCTTGATCGCGTGCATGGTGCCTCGTGGCTGCTCCGCCAGCGGCTTCATCACGAAGCGTCGGACGAGCCACGCGGGCACCTTCCCGGCCGACCGCACGCTGCGCGGCAGCGCGGCGACGGCACGAGCCAGAGCGCCCTCGAAGGTGTCGTGCCGGAACGGGACGAGGTCGTGGAGGCGGTCGCTGTCGGTGCACCACTGGCCGTGGAAGTTGCGGGTCGCGAACCAGTTCCGCTCGTACCAGCGTCGGATGTCGCGCACGCCGAGTGCGCCGGCGATGGCCTGCTGCAGCTGCCAGTTGGTGAGGCGCCATTCCTCGCCGCCGCCGATGTCGTAGATCCCGCCCCAGAACTCCTCGGGCAGGTCCGGATCGCAGATGCCGACGAGCAGGCGGGCGGAGTCCTCGGCGGTCACCCACTCCATGACCCCGCCGAGGACGGAGTGGGTCATGATCGGGTCGCGGATCTCGAGCATCCCGGGGTGGAAGATCCCCGTCTGGCGCAGGGACGCCCACCGGGGCAACCCGGAGTCGACGAGGATCCGCTCCGCGACCACCTTGGTCTGGCCGTACTCGTCGAACTCGGAGACGCGGATCGGATCCCCGACCCGTCCCCAGTGGTGCGGCGGGTTGCGGTTCCCGGTCTCCGCGACGGTCCCGATGCCGACGACGCCGACGCTCGCGGGGTCCGGCAGTGCCCGCACCGCGGCGACGATGTTCCGGATGCTCTCGATGTTGACCCTGCGTGCGAGCTCCGGCTTCGCGTCCGCCAGGGGCGAGACGACGGCGCCCACGTGGAGCACGAGGTCGATCTCCCGCACCGCTGCGGCGACCGCCTCCGGATCGGTCAGATCGCCCCAGACCACGGACAGGTTCTCCATGTCCGCGAAGCCGGCCAGGACCGCGCGGTCCTGCTCCGAGGGCAGCGAGAACGCGGTGACCTGGATGCGATCCGCGTGCTCGCGGAACGCCCGAAGGGTCGCACGGCCCCAGTTGCCGGTCGCGCCGGTCAGGAGGACCCGAGTACGGGCGTCGCTCATGCGCCGAACTGCTTGGAGAGCATCCCGGCTGCAGCGGCCTCGCTGAGCCCGATGAGCTGCTCGAGCGCCTCATCCGGGATGCCGACCATCGGCATCCGCGCGAACTGGGCCATCGGCATGGACCCGATCATCTTGAGCGCGTCGAGGTTGGACTCCATGTCCGCGCGCTGCTCCGGGGACGCCCCCTGGAGCATGCCCTCGAGCAGAGCAGGGCCGACGGCGGGGTGGTCGAACCACTGCTGCACCGTGGAGTCGAGCGTCAGGGGATCCGGCCGCTCCGAATCGCCCTCGAGGACGACGGCGGCCGAAGCCGCGATGTCGGCCGCCGAGCGTCCGACCTCGACGACGTACTCACCCGCCGCGACCTTCCACCGCTGTTTCGCGACGTCCCAGAAGGCGAAAGCGCGACGCTCGAGCTCGACGTCGATCTGCTGCGACTCCCCCGCCTCCAGGTGCAGGACACGAAACGCCCGCAGCTCTCGGACCGGGCGGCGGACCGGCGCGTTGCGCGGCGAGACGTAGAGCTGCACGACTTCGGTGCCGGCGACGGCTCCCGTGTTCGTCACCTCGAGGCGCACGTGCACCGTGTCGGGGCCGGTGGCCGTGACGGCCGGGTCGCTGACTGCGAATGAGGTGTAGGACAGCCCGTGCCCGAAGGGGTAGCGGACCTCGCGATCGACGGTCGAGTAGTACCGGTACCCGACGAAGAGGCCCTCCGCGTACCGGGCGATCTCGTTCTCTCCGGGGAAGGTGAGGTAGGAGGGCGTGTCCGCGAGGCGCATCGGGATGGTCTCCGCGAGTCGGCCTGACGGGTTGCTGCGACCGGTGAGCACGTCGGCGATCGCGCCGCCCGCGGCTTGCCCGAGTGCGAACCCCTCGAGGATCGCGTCGACCCGGTCGTGCCACGGCTCGAGGGAGACGACCCCGCCGTTCTGCAGCACGACCACGGTGCGCGGTGCGACATCGGCGACGGCAGAGATCAGGGCCACGTGCGCCGCCGGCAGCTCGAGGTCGGTGCGGTCGAAGCCTTCGGACTGCTCGGACTCGTAGAGCCCGACGAAGACGACGGCGATGTCCGCCTCCTGTGCGACTTCGACCGCCTGCGCCCGGAGCGCGTCCTGGTCGGCGTCCGCGGCCCGGGCGTACCCGGGGGCGTAGGTCACACGGTCGGCACCGAGCTGCTGGCGGAGCTCCGCGAGCGGCTCGTCCACCCGAGTCGCGTTCACATGCGAGCTCCCGCCGCCCTGGAACTGCGGGTCGACGGCCAGCGCGCCGAGCACGGCGACGCGCGGCTCGCGCTGGAGCGGGAGGGTGCCGCGCTCGTTGCGCAGCAGGACGATCGACCGCGCCGCGGCGCGGCGGGCCAGCGCGTGGTGCGCATCGACGTCGATCAGCGCGGCGGGACCGGCCGGGCGGGTGCGCTCGGCGAGTCGCCGGATCCGCGCGGCCGCGGCCTCCACCGCGACGCCGTCGATGCGGCGGTCGCGGACCGCGGAGAGGATCGTCGCGGTGGAGGTCTCGCTCGGACCGGGCATCTCGAGGTCGAGGCCGGCGGCGAGGGCCTCGACGCGGTCCTTGATCGCGCCCCAGTCGGAGACGACGACGCCGTCGAAGCCCCACTCCTCGCGCAGCAGGCCGGTCAGCAGCGGACGGCTCTCGGAGCAGAAGAGCCCGTTCACCGCGTTGTAGGCGCTCATCACGGTCGCCGGGGACGCGGTCGTGACGACGTGCTCGAACGCCGGCAGGTACAGCTCGCGCAGCGTGCGCTCGTCGACCTGCGCGTCGACGCGCATCCGGTCGGTCTCCTGGTTGTTGACCGCGAAGTGCTTCAGCGACGCACCGACGCCGGTCGACTGCACGCCCCGGACCCAGGCCGCACCGAGCTCGCCGGCGACGCGCGGGTCCTCCGAGAAGTACTCGAAGTTGCGGCCGCCGAGCGGGGAGCGCTTGATGTTCACGCCCGGTCCGAGCAGCACGTCGACACCGTGCGAGCGGGCCTCGCGGCCGAGTGCGACGCCGACCTCCTCGACGAGCTCCGGGTCCCAGCTCGACGCGATCGCCGACGCCGTCGGGAAGCAGGTCGCGGGCAGGCTGTCGTTGATGCCCAGGTGATCGGACGCCTGGTCCTGCCGTCGTACGCCGTGCGGACCGTCCGTCAGCACCAGCGAGCGGACGCCGGCGACCGCCCGGGTGGACCAGAAGTCCGCCCCGGTGAGCAGCGCCGCGCCATCCGCGAGCGCGTCGTCGACAGCGGCCTCCTCGCGGGTCGTGACGTCCTCGGGCACCGGCTCCCCGGCGGACACCGCCGCGAAGCCGCGCTCCAGGTCGTGCAGGACCTCCTCCGTGTGCGGCAGCATCCCGGCGATCTGGCGCGGCGTGACCGAGTCCTGACCGCGGAGGCCGCCGGACATCTGCTCGGCCGCCTCCGGGACGTACTTCGTCACGACGCCCATCAGCACCGCCATCGCGGCGTCGTCCTCGATCAGCGTCCCGAGCGGGGTGTCGACGGTCACCTCGAGCCGCGTCACCGCGTCGACCTCGAACGGCTCCTCGAAGCGGTGGACACCAGCAGCGAGGTCCGCATGCAGGGCGCCGGACGGCAGCACGACCTCGCCGGTCGCGCCGACCGGCACCGTCACGGCGAGCTCGATGCTCCCGTCGGCGAGGCGCCACTCGACGGCGGCGTCGCCGTACGGCGTCGCGAGGTTCGATGCCGCCTCGACGAGCCCGCGACGCGGCGGCACCGGAGCGAATCGGATCCGGCGGTAGCCCGGCGCGGCCGGCGCGATGCCGGCCACCGTGCGGTGCAGCCAGTCCGCGACCGCGCCGAAGGCGTAGTGGTTGAAGCTGGTCATGCCACTCGGGTTGACCGTGCCGTCCGGGAGCAGCGAGTCCCACCGCTCCCAGATCGTGGTGGCGCCCTGCTTGACCTCGTACAGCCAGGACGGCGCCTTCTCCTGCAGCAGGAGCCGGTAGGCGGTCTCGACGTGGCCCGTCGCCGTGAGGGCGTCCATGATCACCGGGGTCCCGAGGAACCCGGTCGGGATCGTGTAGCCCGTGTCCCGAACGAGCTCGGCGAGGCGCTTCGCGGCACCCGCGCGCTCGAGGTCCCCCTCGAGCAGGTCGAACTGCAGTGCGATCGCGTAGGCGGTCGCGCTGTCCGACAGCAGACGCCCCGTCGCCGTCACGTACTCCCGCCGGAACGCCTCGCGCACCGCATCCGCAAGTGCCGTGTAGCGCTCCGCGTCCGCGTGCTCGCCGAGCACCGCCGCGGTGTCGGCCACGATGCGGCTCGACCGGGCGAAGTAGGCCGTGGCGACGATCTCCGGGTACGTCTTCGCCGCGTCCGGGCGCTCGGGCGGGGCGGTCGGGTCGAGCCAGTCGCCGAACTGGTACCCCGTGTTCCACAGGTGGTCGTCGCCCGCGAGCGCGGCGACCTGGTCCACCCAGTCGACCATGCTGCGGTACTGCCTGCGGAGGATGCCGGTGTCGCCGGTCCGCTCGTAGACGGTCCAGGGCACGACCGTGGCCGCGTCGGACCAGCCGGCCGTGGGGATGGCGGCGCCCATCGTCACCGCGGGGACCACCATCGGGACCCCGTCGAGACGACGCTGCTCGGCGGCGAGGTCCTGCATCCAGGACGCGAGGAACCCGCCCGAGGCGTACAGGAAGCTCGCGGTCGGGGCGAACACCTGGAGGTCGCCGGTCCAGCCGAGCCGCTCGTCGCGCTGGGGGCAGTCGGTCGGGACGTCGACGAAGTTGCCGCGCATGCCCCAGACCACGTTCTCGTGCAGCCGGTCGACCCGCGGGTCGGAGCTCGAGAACGTCCCGGTGCGCTCGAGGTCGCTGTGCAGCACCTCGGCGACGACGGACGCGGGGTCGAACTCGCCCGGCCATCCCTCGACGGAGGCGTAGCGGAAGCCGTGGAATGTGAACCGGGGCGCCCACTCCTCACCCTCGGCGGCGCCGCTCAATCGGTAGATATCGGTCGCCTTCGCCGTGCGCAACGGCTCGGTCGCGAGCTCGCCGTGCTCGAGCACCTCGGCGTGCCGGAGCGTGACGACGTCACCCTCCGCGCCGCGGACGCGGATCCGCAGACGCCCGACGAGGTTCTGCCCGAAGTCGAGGACGAGGGCGCCGCTCGGGCTGCGCTGCACGTCACGCACCGCGAGGGTCTCGACATGGCGGACGGGAGGCCCGTCGGGCGCGACCAGTGTCGCGAGCTCGCGCGTGCGCACGGCGGTGGAGGTCCACGTCGCCGCGTCGAAGCCCGCCGTCGACCAGCTCGGGTCGTACCGGGTCGCGTCGAAGGTCTCGCCGTCGTAGATGTCCGAGGCCTCGATCGCGCTCGGCGCCGCGGTCCAGTCGGTCGAGCTCGCGACCGTGACGACCGATCCGTCGGCGTACCGCACCTCCAGCTGTGCGAGGACGCCGAGGTCGGAGCCGTAGATGTCGCGGCGCCCGTCCCAGCCGAGCCGGCCGCGCCACCACCCGTCGCCGAGCCAGGCCCCGAGCACGTTCGCGCCGGGAGCGACGAGTGGCGTGACGTCGAAGGTCGCGTACCGGAGGCGCGCCTCGTACGCGGTCCACCCCGGCGTGAGCTCGTGGTCCCCGACCCGCGTGCCGTTGATCCACGGCTCGACGAGCCCGTGGGCGGTCGCATAGAGCCTCGCCTGCACGACCTCCCCGGCGGGGAGGTCGAACCCGGTCCGCAGGAGCGGCGATCGGGCGGCCGCAGCGTCGGTGCCGTCTTCCGGCCCGACCATCACGGCCGTCCACTCCCCCGCGTCGAGCAGCCCCGCCTCGACCGACGCCCAGGGGCTCGCCGTCGTCGTCCCGTCCTCGCCGCGCACCTCGATCCGGACCTCGCGCCGCTCGCGGGAGGCGAGCGGCGGGAACGGCCAGTCCACGAGCACCGACTCGGAACCGGCGAGCTCGACGCGGGTCGTCGTACCGGTGCCGTCGCGCTGCACGGCGACGAACGCGCGGCCCCGCCACCCGTTCGGCGCATCCCGGACGATCCAGCTCAGGCGCGGTGCTCGCTCGCCGATGCCGAGTGCCTCGCGGTGGTGCTCGAAGCGCGGCGCGTCGATGCGGGGCGAAGTGGGGTGCGACATGTGGACCTCTCGGGAATGCTGATTCAGCGGACGGCGCGGATACGGAGGACCGCGAGCGCCCCGCCGACCGTGATGACGGCTCCGGCGACGTAGAGCAACGTGTAGTTCTTGTCGGCACCGGAGACGCCGACGACGAGCAGCGCCGATGCGACCAGCGGCGCGACCGCCTGCGGGATCGAGGTGGCGAAGCCGGTGATGCCCATGTACCGCCCGGCCTCCGTCTCCTTCTCCGGCAGGACGTCCAGCAGCAGCGCCTGATCGATCGCGGCGAACGCACCGATTCCCACAGACGTGAGCAGGGACCCGACGACGAGCACCGGCAGCGTGGGCGCGAAGGCCATCACCATCGCGCCCGCGCCGAAGATGACCGCCGCAGCCAGCACGAAGACGCGCCGGCGATGCAGCCGGTCAGAGAGGAAGCCACCACCGATCGCTCCGAGCGTCGTGGCGAGAACACCGGCCCCACCCAGGGTCGCGACGATGCCTCCGATCGCAGCCACGCTGATCCCCAACTTCTGCGCGAAGAAGTAGGCCGTGAAGGTCGTGCTGAGCGTGATCCCGAAGTAGAAGGCGAATCGGCTGACCCAGTTCCAGGAGAAGTCCGGGAACCGCCGCGGGTTGTAGACGTAACGACCGAAGAGCGACCGGAGCGTCAGCGGCTCGGCGAAGGTGTTGCCGCGGCTGTCCTGCTCCTTGACGAGGAGCACGTACAGGAGGACGACCACGACGCCGACCGCGCCGGGGACGAGGAACATCGCGAGGTCCTGACCGCGCGTGAAGGCGCTGGCGATGATCACGCCGACCACGGGACCGACCTGCGTCGAGACGCCCGTGAGACCGGCGACCTTGCCGCGCTGCTCCTCCGGCAGCACGTCCGCGTTCATGTTCTGGAGTGCGGCGAGGGTCGTGCCCCACCCGGCCTGCGCCAGGACCCACCCCAGCCCGAGGACGAGCACGCTCGGCGCGAGCGCCATGACGACGAGCGAGAGCACGCCGATCAGCATTCCGGCGAGCATGAACGGACGCCGTCGTCCCAGACGGGACCGGGTCCGGTCGCTGAGGGTGCCGACCAACGGGGACGTGAGCAGGACCCAGAACGCGCCCGTACCGGTGATGAAGCCCAGGTACTCCTGATGCCCCGGCGCGAGCTCGCCGAGCCGCACCGCGAGCGAGATCGCGATCGGCGTGATGAAGGCGATGAAGACGGCGCCCTGCCCGAGTACCTGCAGCCAGATGTAGCGGCTACCGACCCGCGGCAACGCAGCGGCGGGCGCGGCGGTCAGCGTTTCGACCGGGCCTGCCGGCAGCGGAACTGCCGGGACCGTCGTCGCCGTGACCTCATCGGCGGACTCGCCGGGGAACGTGGGAGACACAGGAGACCTCATTGTCACTCGAATGTGCAACTAGCGCGCGCTAGCATCGGGGGGAACGCTAGCGTTTGGGACTAGAGCGCGCAAGCAGACGGAGCAGGCATGTCGCAGGAGCAGCTGGAGCGGCGGATCACCGCCGCCGATGTGGCGCGCCTGGCGGGCGTCTCGCGCGCGACCGTCGGGTTCGTGCTCAATGCGACCTCGGGGCAGACGATCTCGGCCGGGACACGGGCGCGAGTGATCGCCGCGGCGGATCGACTCGGATACCGCCCGCACCGCGCAGCTCGCGCTCTCGCATCGGGTCAGAGCAACATCGTCCTGCTCGTCCTGCCCGACTGGCCGATCGAGCACAGTCTCGGGTCGAACCTCGACGAGGCCTCGCTCGCACTCGACGAGGCCGGCTACAGCCTCGTCACCTGGACGCCCCATGCCGACGGCCGCGCCCGCCCGCTCTGGGAGACGCTGCAACCGGACGTCGTACTGGGACTGGTGCCGCTCACCGAGGAGCAGGAGATGGCGATCCGAGCGAGCGGCGCGCGGATCGCGGCGAATCCCCCAGCGCCGGAGGACACCTCGGACGCACTCCAGGTCGGCAGCGGTCCCGTGCTGCAGGTCCGCCACCTGCTGGAGCTCGGCCACGAGCGGCTCGTCTACGCCGACACCGCCGACCCGCGGCTCCGGTCCCTGTCGGACGAGCGGTACGAGCTCGCGCGAGCGACCGCGCTGGAGTGCGGCGTCGAACTCGAACGCCGACCGGTCGAAGCCGACCCGACCGGTCTCGTGACCGCATGGGTGCGGGACGGGACGACGGCGGTCGTCGCCTACAACGACGACATCGCCGCCCGGATCATCGGCGCGGCGACCCGCGCGGGGATCGCGGTACCCGAGAAGCTCGCCGTCGTCGGCCACGACGACGCGCCCATCGCCGCCCTCATGCTCCCGAGCATCTCGACCGTGCACGTGGACACGGCCGGCCTCGGGCGCTACCTCGCGGCCCTCGCGCTGCACACGGTGGAGGGCACCCCACTCCCCCCGCTCGACGTCGTCGGCAGGATCGCGCTCGTCAGGCGCGAGAGCAGCTGAACCCTCGCACCGGGTCCGGGGGGGGGGGGGGAGACGCGGCCCCCATCACGCCCCGTCCCACCAGGAACACGATGGCGGGCCCGTTCGGCCCGAGGGGTCGACGGGCGTGCGGCGATGATCGGCGGAGGGGGATCCCGGG
>NZ_JBQCGC010000092.1:0-10880 GCF_051956055.1 Amnibacterium sp. | reverse complement strand
ACAACAGCAGCCTCGACTCCCTGGAGTCGCAGTTCTCGCTCACCGCGCTCGACCGCTGCGACAGCTGCGGCGCTCAGGCGTACATCCGCGTGCAGCTCGACAGCGGAGAGCTGCTCTTCTGCGCCCACCACGGCAAGAAGTACCAGGAGAAGCTCTCCGGCATCGCTCAGAGCTGGCACGACGAGTCCAGCCGGCTGCTCCAGGAGTCGAAGGCCTGAGCCTTCCCCACAGCCTCACGGAGGCCCGGGTCGCGTTCGCGCGCCCGGGCCTCCGTCGTCTCCGCTCGGGCGAGGAACCGACGCAGCGCTCCCTCTGCCACCCCCGCTGGTCGAGGAGCGAGCGGAGCGAGCCTCGAGACCACCCCGGACCCCGCGCGGGGGTTCAGGAGGCCGCGAGGAGCGCGGCGCGGATGCGGGCGGCGGCCGCGTCCGCCTGCGCGGCGACGGGACCGGTCGGGACGACGGGCATGCCGAACGCCGCGGTCAGGATCGCGTCCGCGAGCGCCGGGTTCTTCGCGAGCACCGGGCCGTGCATTCTCGTGCCCACGATCGAGCCGTGCCGGACGCCGTCCGCTCCACCGTCGCCCACACCGCGGGTCACGGCACCGAGCGGCTCGACGCCGGCGTCGAGCCGGAGGCGCCTCGCGTGGTTCTCGTAGCCGACGAGCACCCCCTCCCGCGCGCTGACGACGAGGTCGCCGGTCGCCCTCGCGGGCAGCGGCTCGGCCTCCGCGGGCACGAGCCCGAGCCCCTCGAGCCGGCCCTCCGGCAGCCGGATGCCGCGCGTGAGCGCCTCCATGCCGGTGCCGACCGCGAGCACGGGCACGCCGTCCTCGATCCAGCCCTCGAGATCGTCCCGCACCGTCTGCAGCGCGGCGAGCAGCCGCGGCAGCATCGGGTCGGTCGTCGACCCCAGCACCACCGCGCGCGGCGTGACCGCGGGCTCCTCCCCCTCGTGCAGCAGGTCGACCGCCGCCTCGCCGCCCGCCCACGCGGCGCGACGGGACAGCACGAGTGCGTTCTGCGCGTCCCCGTTCACGTCGGTGAGCTCGGGGAACAGCGCGAGGACGCCGGCCCCTGCTGACGCTCCCGACGGGCTCATCCGGTCAGCCCCAGGTGGCTGCGCGTGCGGCGCATCGAGTCGGCGGTGAACACGATCGTCTTGATCCCCCGTTCGGGCGCGGGCAGGGCGAGGAAGTCGTCGAGCGCCCGCCCCAGGTCGGGCTCGATCCGGTCCACCTCGACGCCCTGGTAGAGCAGCTGCAGCGCGAGCTCGTCGGCCTTGGACCCGGAGACGATGCGGGCCCGGCCGATCCTGGCCGTGTCGGCCGGCCAGAGATAGGAGGGGTCCCGGACGTCCGAGCCCATCGCGACCATCACCTGGTCGAGCCCCTCGTCGAGCTCGTCGACGTTCAGCTGGAGGCTCGCGGTGTTCTGCACGAGCACGAACTCGACCTGCTGCCCGCGGACGGTCACGATCTCCCCGCGACCGAACACCGGCGGCATCGCGTCGAGCGCGGCCACCGCCGCGGCCGGGTCGAACGCCGCGCCGAGCAGCCGTTCGGCGGCGGCGAGCGCACCGGCGGCGTCCACCGCGTAGTGGACGCCCTTGGCGGGCAGCCGCACCTCGAGCTCCCGGCCGCCGACGGTGATCCGGGCGGCCCGACCCGCGACCGCCGTCACGCGCGTGCCGTCGACGAGGCGCTCCGGCGTCGTCGACGCGTAGCCGAGGCCGCGCGGGGAGCCGGCGAGCACGGCGTCGCTGACGCCGAAGCGGACGACCTCCGCGGTGGGCCGCAGTTCGGCCAGCAGCCCGTCGTCGCCGTTCACGACGACCGCGTCGGTGGCACGGGCCGCGATCCGGCCGAGCATCGCCCGCACCTTCTCGGCGTCGTGGAACCGGTCGATCTGATCGGTCATCACGTTCGTGAGCAGCACGAGCCGGGCGCGGAACCGCCCGGACAGCAGCGCGCCGTGCCCCTCGTCCATCTCGAGCACCGCGAGGTCCGCGTCGATCCTGCCGCTGAGCGATGCGCGCTCGAGCAGGGCGGAGGTCAGCCCCTGACTGATGTTCGCGGTGGACGGGTTGGTGAAGATCCGCTTGCCGTGCCGCTCGAGGACGGCGACCAGCATCTTGGTGGTCGTCGACTTGCCGCTCGAGCCGGACACGACGACGAGCCCCTCCGGGAAGGAGGAGAGCACGTCCCCGAGGAATCCGGGAGCCACCCGGTTGACCACCAGGCCGGGCACCGCAGAGCCGCCGCCGCGGCTCCGCAGCCGGGCGGCAAGCCGAACGCCCCGGCCGAGGATCACGGCCGGGGCGTATCGGATGGAACTCACTCGAGGTAGTCGCGGAGCGACTGGGAGCGGGACGGGTGACGGAGCTTCGCCATCGTCTTCGACTCGATCTGGCGGATCCGCTCCCGGGTCACGCCGAACGTGTCGCCGATCTGGTCGAGCGTCTTCGGCATCCCGTCGCCGAGCCCGAAGCGCATCCGGATCACGCCCGCCTCGCGCTCCGACAGGGAGTCGAGCAGGCTCTCCAGCTGCTTCTGCAGCATCGTGAACCCGACCGCGTCGGCCGGCACGACGGCCTCGGTGTCCTCGATCAGGTCACCGAACTCGCTGTCCCCGTCCTCGCCGAGCGGGGTGTGGAGGGAGATCGGCTCGCGCCCGTACTTCTGGACCTCGATGACCTTCTCCGGGGTCATGTCGAGCTCGCGCGACAGCTCCTCGGGCGTGGGCTCGCGACCCAGGTCCTGCAGCATCTGCCGCTGCACGCGGGCGAGCTTGTTGATCACCTCGACCATGTGCACCGGGATGCGGATCGTGCGCGCCTGGTCCGCCATCGCGCGGGTGATCGCCTGCCGGATCCACCAGGTGGCGTAGGTGGAGAACTTGAAGCCCTTGGTGTAGTCGAACTTCTCGACCGCGCGGATCAGGCCCAGGTTGCCCTCCTGGATCAGGTCCAGGAACTGCATGCCGCGGCCGGTGTAGCGCTTCGCGAGCGAGACCACGAGGCGGAGGTTCGCTCCGAGCAGGTGGCTCTTCGCGCGCTGCCCGTCGCGGGCGACCCACTTCAGCTCGCGGATCAGCTCCTTGTCGAGCTTGTCGCCCTCGGTCGAGAGCTTCTCCTCCGCGAACAGGCCGGCCTCGATGCGCATCGCGAGCTCGACCTCCTCCGCGGCGTTCAGCAGCGCGACCTTGCCGATCTGCTTCAGGTAGTCCTTGACCGGGTCGGCTGTGGCGCCCGTGATCGCGGTCGAGTAGACGGGGACCTCGTCCTCGTCGGACATCGACAGGATCATCGCGCCGGTCGGCAGCGGCTCGTCCTTCAGCGTGATCGGCTTCTCGTCGCCCGCCGCGTCGTCCGAGGCGTCCTCGTCGGACGCGTCCTCGGTCTCCGCGACGTCCTCGCCGGGCTCGGCGTCGTCGCTCTCGTCGTCGGCCGCGGGCGCCTCGATCTCCTCGTCGTCCGAGGGCTCGTCCTCGTCGGCGCTCTTCGGCTTCGGCGCCGCCTTGGTCGCCTTCTTGGCGGCAGGCTTCCTGGCGGGCTTCTTCGCGGCGGGCGCGGGTGCGGCCTGCTCGATCTCCTCGTCCGCGACGGTTGCGGTCGGTGTGCTCATGGTGGCCCCCTCAGGACGATGCGTCGGAACGACGCCGGGCGGTGTGGATCGGGTTCTGGCCGCCCTCCCCGGGGGCGACGACGGGCGACAACGGTCGCGGGCTCTCGGGCATTCCCGTCCGACGTGTCGGTCGCGCCCCGGCGTTCCTACAATTGTACACGCCTTACGGCGTGTCGCGATCGCGCTCGGCCGTGCGGCGCACCGCGCGGTGCCGGAACGCCCGCCACAGCGGTCCGACGTCGACGCCGGTGTCGCGCAGCAGGTCCCGCCGAGCGAGCCTCCTGGTCAGCCAGAAGCCGACGACGCCTCCGCCGACGATCACGTACTGCACCGAGAACGCGGCCTTGAACGCACCGAGCGAGTACAGGGGGGCGCCGCTCGCGCCATGCTGGAGGTCGAGCAGGAACCCGATCAGGAACATCATCGTGAAGCTCGCGGTGAAGCCGCCGACGTTGACGAATCCGCTCGCGCCGCCCAGCCCCTCCGGCGGGTTGTAGGTGCGTGCGTAGTCGAAGCCGATCTGCGACGCGGGGCCACCGGCCCCCATCGCGACGACGAGGAGCACGAGCAGCGCGACCGGCGGCGGACCGGGCCAGAGCAGCACCAGCGTCCACGCGACGCCGAGCCCGAGCACGATGGTGAGCACGAGGTTCGAGCGCCGGAACGGGAAGCGTGCGGTCAGACCGCCGAGCAGCGGTCCGACGACGAACCCGGTCAGGACCTGGAGCGTGAGGAGCGCGGAGGCCGCGGGTCTCGAGAGCCCGACGGCCGAGACGAGGAAGGGATACCCCCACAGCAGCGCGAACACGACGCCGCTGGACTGCGTCGTGAAGTGGGCCCAGAAGCCGAGCCTGGTGCCCCGCCGGGCGAGCGCGGACCGGAGGGCGCGGAGGGCGCCCCGCAGATCACCTGACGCGCCCCGGACCCCACCGGGCGCGTCGACGAGCAGCACGAGCGCGACGACGAAGGCGATGCCCGAGAGTCCCGCCGCACCGAGGAAGGCGGTGGTCCACCCCTGCAGCCCGAGGAGCGCCGCGAACGGCACCGCCGAGAGCACCTGCCCGAGTTGCCCGAGGTTGCCGAGCCACTGGCTGAGCACCGGCACGCGCGCGGGCGGGAACCACGCGTTCACGAGGCGGAGCGCCGCGACGAACGTGGTCGCGTCCCCCGCCCCGACCAGCATGCGGCCGAGCACGGCGACCGGCAGCACCTCCGAGGTGGCGACGGTCACCTGGCCGGCAGCCATCAGGAGCGCGCCGACCGCGATCACGGCGCGCGGGCCGAACCGGTCCACGAGCACGCCCACGGGGATCTGGAGCGCCGCGTACACGGCGAGCTGCACGACCCCGAGGGTGGACAGCGCCGCCGCGGAGGTGTCGAACCGGTGGGCGGCCGCGACGCCGGCGACGCCCAGCGTGCTCCGCTGCGTCACCGCGCTGAGGTAGGCGGCCGTGGCCGCGCCGAAGACGACCCACGCGCGGGTCCCGGCGCGCGCCGCGTTCACGCCTCGTCGTCGTGCGCGCGCCGGAGGGCGAGGAACTTCTCGAGCTCCGCCGCGAGCTCGTCGGCGCTCGGCACCTCCCCCTCCACGTCCGTGAGCGGGGAGCGGACGGGGTTGCCGGCCATGTACGCGTCGTGCCGCTCCTCGAGCGTGCGGACGAGCCCCGCGAGCTCCGTGTTCGCCCCCACCTGCTCGTCGACCCGCGCGAAGAAGTCGCGCGACCGGTCGCGCACCGGGTCGATGGCGAACAGCAGCCCCGTCGCCGCGGACACGACCTCCAGCCCCTTCGCCATGGCGGCGGGCAGCTCGGTGTCGGCGAGGTAGTGCGGCACCAGCAGCACGAACTCGGCCACCTCGTGACCGAGCTCGGCCAGCCGGAACTCGACGAGGTGCAGCACGTTGGACGGCGCGCGCGTGGTCGGCCGCCAGGCGCTCATCGAGTCGATCAGCGCCTGCCGCGTCCCGCCCACCGTCACCTGCATCGGGCGCGTGTGCGGCACGGGCATCGGGATCGCCTGCACCCACGTGGTGCTCGAGACGCCGAACCGCTCGATGAGGCCGAGCACGGCGGCCGCGAACCGGTTCCACTGGAAGTCCGGCTCGAACCCGGACAGCAGGAGGAACGGCCGCCCGATCTCGTCACGGCACAGGCTGAGGACGAGGGAGGCCTCCGTGAAGGACGCGAGGTGATCCTCGTCGAACTCGATGATCGGCCGGCGGGCGCGGTAGTCGAGCAGCTCGTCCGGGTCGAACACGGCGACCGGCACGGGCGAGGCCGCGTCGGCGAAGTACTCGGCGAGCTGCTGCACGGCGCCGCCCGCGTCCGCGAAGCCGGTCAGCCCCGCCACGAGCGGCAGGCCGTGCGGCACGTCCGACGCCGCGGGCGTGAGCTCGTACAGTCCCTCCGGCTCGCGCATCGGCCGATTCTACCGAGCGCGGGCTCCCCCGCCGGTCCCGCCCGATCCGGCCGGGTCCGTGCTCGTGGGCCGCCCTCCCTAGGCTTCCGGCATGGCCTCACCCGAACTCGTCGTCTCCGCCGCCGCACCCGCCGAAGTCACGGCCGACGCGCTCGTGCTCGCCGTCCGCGCCGCCGACGGCGGTGCCGTCGTGCTCGGCGACGCCCCGGAGGGGCTGGACCTCGCCGCGATCGGGTTCACCGGCGCCGCGGGCGACACCGCGCGCCTGCCCGCGGCCGGGATCAGCGCCTCCTCCCTGCTGCTCGTCGGCGTCGGCCGCGGACTGGACCCCGACGGCCTCCGTGCGGCCGCGGCCACCGCGGTGCGCCGCCTCGCCGGCACCGAGCACGTGGCGCTCGCGCTCCCCATCGACGGCGACGACGACCTCGCCGCGGTGCTCGAGGGCGCGGCGCTCGGCGCGTACGCCTACACCGACTACCGGGTGAAGACGCTCGCGGCGCAGCACGCGCCGGTCGCCAGGGTCACCGTGCTGGGCGACTCCGCCGACGACGACGCAGTGCACCGCGCCGCGGTCGTGGCCGACGCGGTCGCGCTCGTCAAGGACCTCGTCAACGCGCCGCCCATCGACCTGCCGCCCGCGGCCCTCGCCGACCGCGCCGTCGAGGCCGCGGAGGCCGCCGGAGCGACGTCGAAGGTCTGGGACGAGGCCGCGCTCGCGGAAGGCGGCTTCGGCGGCATCCTCGGCGTGGGGTCGGGGTCCGTGCGGCCGCCGCGGCTCGTCCGCGTCGCCTGGGAGCCGGAGGGGGCGACCGCGTCGGTCGCGCTCGTCGGCAAGGGCATCACGTTCGACTCGGGCGGCCTGTCGCTGAAGCCGCCCGCCTCGATGGTGCGCATGAAGACCGACATGACCGGCGCCGCGACCGTGCTCGCCGCGGTGACGGCGGCGGCCAGGCTCGCGCTGCCCGTCCGCGTCACCGGCTGGCTGTGCATCGCCGAGAACCTCCCCTCCGGCAGCGCGATCCGGCCGGACGACGTGCTCCGGATCCGCGGCGGCCGCACCGTGGAGGTCCTGAACACCGACGCCGAGGGCAGGCTCGTGATGGCCGACGGACTCGTGGTCGCGGGCGAGGAGCACCCCGACCTGATCCTGGACGTCGCGACGCTCACCGGCGCGATCATCACCGCGCTCGGCACCAGGTACACGGGAGCGATGGGCGACGGCGAGCTGGTGGCGAGGACGCAGCGGGCCGCGAAGCGCGCGGGTGAGCTGCTGTGGCACCTGCCGCTGCCGGAGGAGCTGCGCACGCTCCTGAACTCCGACATCGCCGACATCGCGAACGTGAAGATCGGGAACACCGCGGGCGGCGCGCTCGTGGCGGGCCAGTTCCTCCGCGAGTTCGTGCCCGAGCGCGAGGACGGCACGCCCGTGCCGTGGGTGCACCTCGACATCGCCGGGTCGTCGGAGAACAAGGGCGCGGCGTACGGCGCGACCGGCTCGGGCCCCACCGGCGTCATGGTGCGCACGCTGCTCGCCCTCCTCGAGGACGTCGCCGAGACGGGCGTCGCACCGAGCCCCTCCGCATCCGGCAGGGAGTAAGGTTCCAGGGGCGCTCCGGGGTGGGGCACCGCTCCCCACCGCGGACCGGCGGGGCGGTATTCCTCGGTCGCGTCCAGCGACGAGAACGGGAGTACCGACGACGTGCCAGACCAGTCCTTCGACCTCGTAGTCCTCGGCGGAGGGAGCGGTGGCTACGCCACCGCGATCCGCGCATCCGAGCTCGGCATGTCGGTCGCCCTGATCGAGAAGGACAAGGTCGGCGGCACGTGCCTCCACCGGGGCTGCATCCCGACCAAGGCCCTGCTGCACGCCGCAGAGGTGGCCGATCTGGCGAAGGAATCGGCCCACTACGGGATCCGCGCCACCTTCGAGGACGTCGACATCGCGGGCGTCACCTCGTACCGCACGGGCATCGTGGCGAAGAAGTACAAGGGGCTGCAGTCCCTGCTGAAGGCCCGCGGCATCACGACCATCGACGGCACCGGGACGCTGACCTCGGCCACCACGGTGCGGGTCGGCGACTCGACCATCACCGGCGGGAAGATCGTGCTCGCGACCGGCTCCTACTCCCGCTCGCTGCCCGGGCTGGAGCTCGGGGGCCGGGTCATCACCTCCGAGCAGGCGCTCGAGCTCGACTTCGTGCCGAAGAAGGTCGCCGTGCTCGGCGGCGGCGTGATCGGCGTCGAGTTCGCGAGCGTCTGGCGCTCCTTCGGCGCGGACGTCACCATCATCGAAGCGCTCCCCCACCTCGTGCCGAACGAGGAGGAGGTGCTCTCGAAGTCGCTGGAGCGCGCGTTCCGCAAGCGCGGCATCCAGTACTCGCTCGGGGTGCGGTTCCAGTCGGTCGTGCAGAACGAGTCCGGCGTGGTCGTCACCCTGGAGGACGGGAAGACGATCGACGCCGAGCTGCTGCTCGTCGCGGTCGGCCGTGGACCGGCCACCGCGGGCAACGGCTTCGAGGAGGCCGGCGTCACCCTGAACCGCGGCTTCGTGAACACGAACGAGCGCCTCGAGACCTCGTTGCCCGGCGTCTACGCGGTCGGCGACATCGTGTTCGGCCTGCAGCTCGCGCACCGCAGCTTCCAGCAGGGCATCTTCGTGGCCGAGGAGATCGCCGGCCTGAACCCCGCGATCGTGTCCGACACGAACGTGCCGCGGATCACCTACTGCGAGCCGGAGGTCGCCTCCGTCGGGCTCACGGAGGCGAAGGCGGTCGAGCAGTACGGCCGGGATGCGGTCATCGCCTACGACTACAGCCTCGCCGGCAACGCGAAGAGCGAGATCCTCGACACCTCCGGCTCGATCAAGGTCGTGCGCGTCAAGGACGGACCCGTGGTCGGGGTGCACGGCATCGGCACCCGCGTCGGCGAGCTCATCGGCGAGGCGCAGCTCGTCGTCAACTGGGAGGCGTACCCGGAGGATGTCGCGCCGTACATCCACGGCCACCCGACGCAGTACGAGGCGCTCGGCGAGGCCTTCCTCGCGCTCGCCGGCAAGCCCCTGCACGCTCTCTGACCTGACCGCACCACGTCTTGCGGCGGTGCCGCCGCCCGAAAGGAACCATCCGATGAGTGAGTCCGTCACCCTTCCGGCGCTCGGCGAGAGCGTCACCGAGGGCACGGTGACCCGCTGGCTGAAGCAGGTCGGCGACTCGGTCGAGGTCGACGAGCCCCTGCTCGAGGTGTCGACCGACAAGGTCGACACCGAGATCCCGTCGCCGATCGCGGGCGTGATCGAGGAGATCCTCGTCCAGGAGGACGAGACCGTCGAGGTCGGCGCCGCGCTGGTGCGGATCGGCGACGGCTCGGGTTCCGGTGCCGTGGCCAGCGAGCCCGCGCCTGAGCCGGAGGAGGCCGACCGGGCGCCCGTCGAGCCGGCGCCCGCGCCCGCTCCCGCGCAGGTCGCCGACGGCCGCCAGGAGGAGGACGCGCAGGCCGGCGCCTCCTACTCCGAGCCGGAGCCGGAGGAGGAGGTGGCGCAGCCCGCCGCCGAACCCGTGCCGTCCACCGACGCCCCGGTCGGCACCGACCGCTCGTCGGCTCCCGCCGCTCCCGCTGCGCCTCCCGCACCGGCCGCCGCGCCCGCTCCGGCGCCGGCGCCCGCCGCCGCGCCGGCCCCGAGCGCTGCGCCCGCGGAGTCGGGCGGCTCGCACGCCGCAGCCCCCTACGTGACGCCGATCGTGCGCAAGCTCGCCGGCGACCGCGGCGTCGACCTGTCGACGATCACGGGATCCGGCGTGGGCGGGCGCATCCGCAAGGAGGACGTGCTCGCGGCCGCTGAGGCCAAGACGTCCGCGCCGTCCGCAGCAGCTCCGGCGCCGGCCAAGCCGGTCGAGCCGTCGCCGTTGCGCGGGACCACCGTGAAGATGTCGCGCCTCCGCAAGGTCGTCGCGGAGCGCGCGGTCGTGTCGATGCAGTCGACGGCCCAGCTGACCACGGTCGTCGTGGCGGACGTCACGGCGGTGGCGAGGCTCCGCGCGGCGGTGAAGGACGAGTTCCTCGCCAAGACCGGGCAGAAGCTGTCGTTCCTGCCGTTCTTCGCGCTCGCGGCGGTCGAGGCCCTCCAGCAGTACCCGATCATCAACGCGACCGTGGACGGCGACTCGATCGTCTACCCGGACACGGAGAACGTCTCGATCGCGGTGGACACCGAGCGCGGCCTGCTGACGCCGGTCATCCGCAACGCCGGCGGCCGGTCGATCGCCGACCTGGCCGCGCAGATCGCGGATCTCGCCGGTCGCACCAGGGACAACAAGCTGAAGCCGGACGAGCTCGCAGGCGGCACCTTCACGCTCACGAACACCGGTTCGCGCGGCGCGCTCTTCGACACTCCGCTCGTCTTCCTCCCCCAGGTGGCCATCCTCGGCACCGGCGCGGTCGTGAAGGAGCCCGCGGTGGTCACGAGCGCCGACGGCAGCGAGGCGATCGCCATCCGGTCCAAGGTGTACCTGGCGCTCAGCTACGACCACCGGATCGTGGACGGGGCCGACGCCGCGAGGTTCCTCACCGCGGTGAAGCAGCGGCTCGAGGGCGGCGACTTCCGGGGTTCGCTCGGCATCTGACGCTCACCCGTCCTGTGGAGGCGCCCCGGCGGCGGGCGGGAGCCTCCCCAACGTGCCGGGCCGGGGGGCGGGGGGCCGGTGGCGGCTGTGTTGTGGTGGGGCTCCGGGCCCGGGGTGGGCGGCGTCGCCCTCCCCCCTCCTGGTGGGGTTGCCCCCCGCGCCCCCCCCCCCCGCGTCGCCCCCGGCCCGCCTCCCGCGCCCCCCCCCCCCCCCCCCCC